>JAQBPH010000428.1:0-5158 GCA_028287625.1 Chloroflexota bacterium
CCGATCTTCGAGGAGAACGGCCCCGACCAGTTCAAGGGCATCGACATCATGCGCGCCGTGCGCAGCTTCGATCCCTGCCTGCCCTGCGGTGTGCACCAGTACATCGGCGGCGGCAAGGTCGTCCAGCCGCGTCATTCGCCGACCTTCGGCATCCAGGAGCTGTAGCAGCCCGAGCCCGGGCTCGACACCCGAGCGGGCGAGCAGGAATGTCCTGCTCGCCCGCTTCCGCGTCTGGTGGGGGGCCTACCTCGCCGAGCCGGCGGTCCCCCCGCTCTGCGCGCCCGCGGCGGTGGGCTCGTCGGGGGAGTCGGGGTCGACGTGGGTCGGAGCGGTGGCCCGGGCGGCCTCCATGGCGGCGCCGAGCTCCTCGAGCTCCTTCGCCTCGACGGCCTTCCGGACCCGCGGGAACATGTCCGCCTCCTCCTCGTCGACGTGGTGCTCGACCAGCTCCTTGAGCACCTCCACCTTGGCGTCGTACCGCTCGTTCTCGGGGGTCAGCGGCTCGAGCTCGGCCACCGCGTGCTTGATGAGGTGGTGCTCCTCGAGCCCCTCGAGGACCTCGTCCTTGATCTTGCGGCCGGCCTCGCGGACCCGCGGATAGAAGACCTGCTCCTCGAGGTGGGCGTGGACCGTCAGCTCCCGGCAGATCTGACCGGCCAGGTCCCTCTTGCCGGCCATCGCCCCGTCCCCCAGGGTGTCGTACTTCGCGAACATCTCCTTGACCCTGTCGTGGTCGGCCGTGAGCAGATCGATCGCATCGGGATTCCGGGACATGGAATGGCCTCCTATCGGGAGCGGCTGAGGTGGAAGCGGATGAGCGCGAGGCTCTCGGCGGCGTCCGCGACGTGCTGGAGCTGGGAGGGCGAGGGCCGGTGGGCGTCGAGAGCGCTGGTGGCATGGCGACACCGCTCCCCGGCCGGATGGCCCTTCCAGCAGCGCGGGTAGGTGTTCGACTCGGCCATACGATTCACTCCACCCTAATACGTGACATTATTGGTATCAGTATATAGGGTAGGATCGTGGTTTGGCGTGAGCACCGGCCCGCGACCGGGTCAGAGGGAGGCGAGCGCCGAGACGTAGCGATCGGCGAACCGGCGCGCGGCGTCGGCGCTCATCAGCGGATGCCGGTAGCGGAAGACGAGGTGCAGGCGCCCGGCGGCGGTCACCGCGCCCACCGCCACCCCCAGGGGCATCCGGCAGGGCGGCGAGAAGAGGAGCTCGACCGTCCTGCCCGCGTCCGGTCCGAACGACGGCAGCTCGTCCATGCGGCCGAGATTGGACAGCATCGCGGTGTCGACGAGGCGGTTCCCGGTGAGCCAGAGCAGGGGGGCGGTGGCCTGCTTCGCCCACAGCGGCACCCGCGGTGACAGCGACAGCACCTCGATCAGCGCCGCCCCGGTGCCGAACCGCTTCATGTGCCCGGTCTGCTCGGTGACCGCTCGCAGGGCGCTGCCGGCCCGGTCGCGTGCGCTGGTCGAGATCGTCGCCATCAGCGAGAGATTGCCCACCACCTCGTCGCGCCACCCCGCGGGCCGGAGGTTCACCGGCAGCATGACGCCGATGCGCCGGCAGCTCGTCCCGTGCTCGGCGTTCCAGCCGGCGATGGCGAGGTGGAGGGCGGCCAGGAGCAGGTCGTTGATCGTCCCCCGGTGCCGGAGACCGAGGAGGGCGGCGGTCTGCCCGGTGGTGAGGGTGACGGGGTGCAGGCCGTACCCGGGACGGTCGCTCCCCTGGTCGGGCGCCACCCGGGCCGGGGCGGCGATCAGGTCACGGGCCTTGCGGAGCAGCGCGCGCACGCGTTGCGACCGGCGTGCCGCGTCGCCGGCGGCGAGCCCGGCCTGCAGGGTCCGCGCCGAGGCCAGGTCGAGGTCCGGCACCGGGTCCGGTGCGCCGGCGTAGGCGCGGGCGATCGAGCGCAGGATGCGCAGGGCGCCGAAGCCGTCGGTGGCGGCGTGATTGACGTTCAGCATCACCACGTCGCCGCCGGGATGGCGGATCAGCCGGACCCGGAGCGGGGGCGATTCGACGAGCGGGACGCCGAGGCTCTGGGCCCCGTCCCGGGCCAGCGCCAGCGCGGCGTCGTCGGCGCAGTCGACCACCCGGACCGGATCCAGGTCCAGGGTGCCGGTCACCTCCCAGCAGTAGCCGCGGTCCCAGAGCCGCGACGTCGCCCGCCGGGCGCGGCCCATGGGGTGACGCGCCAGCGCCTCCGCCACCGCGGCGCGCAACCGCCCCTCGTCGAGGGCTCCCGCGACCCGCAGCTCCAAGTGGATCGACCACGGCTCCGCGTCGCTGTCGAGGAGCTGGACGGCCTCGTCGACGACGTTGAAGGCGAGGCGCGGGAGGCTCGCGAGCTCCGTCCCCGCGGGAGGCTCAGGACGGCCGCTGAGCCGTCGCAGGGGCACCGTGCCTCGCCTCACGCGCGAGCGCCGCGAAGAAGGGGGCGCCCCACGCCCCGATCGACGCCAGCGAGGTCACGATGATCCCGGCGTCGATGATCTCGCGTCCCGGGCTGTTCCAGTACACGTCCTCCATGTTCAGCCACAGCGCGATCTCGTCGAGGGTCAGAGCCGACCCCACCCCGTAGACGAGCGTGGTCGCCCGCAGCAGCCCGCGGTCGTCCCGCCGCCTCCGGCTGGCGAGGTGGAGCCAGGCATGGCCGCTGCCGACGAGCATGAGGATCCCGAAGACCTGATGGTGGATGTGGAGACCCTTGTACTTCACGCTCCTGATCGGGCCGACACCGTGGTACATCAGCCGGGTGATGCCCCGGGTGATCATGAAGGTGGTGAAGAAGGACGCCCCGGAGAGGAACAGCAGCTCCCGTCGCGGATCCTCGAGGTGGGTGCGGTACAGGTGGGGGATGCGGCGAAGAGGAATGCGCATCCCCGGGTTGTAGGGGATTCAGGCCTCCTCCAGCCACTCCACGGCCCATTCCGGGACCACCGCCTCACCCCTGCCGTCGACGGTGGGCCGCACCGACACCACCGGGGCGTACGGCATCTTCGAGACCAGCCTGCCGGTGGTCACGTCACCCCTGCGGACGGCGGTGCGCCGGAAGGTGCCGACCCGGGCCGCGGTCAGCAGCCGGCACCGGCGGTAGGTGGTGAAGTCGTCTGCCTGGGGCATGCGGGTCCTCCGGTCGTCCTGGTGCGCTCGCGTATCCCTGAGCACTACGTGGCCGGAGGGGTTGCGGATGCGTCACCCGGCGGGCGATGAGCCCCAGGCCCCGGGGCTCATCGGGAGAAGTGGGTGACGGGGCGTGCCTGGGGCCGGCCGTCGACGCTGATGTCGACCTTCTCGTTGTAGAAGGAGACCAGGCCGGCGATCGGCTGGAGCTGGCGGGTGGGGAAGTCGTAGGTCCAGGCCAGATCAGCATGGAGGGCGTCGCCGGTGCGGACCGACCAGTAGCCGCTGGTCGTGCCCTTGTACGGGCACGCGGTGACGGTGCTGCTGGGCACGAGATGCTCGAGGTGGAGCTCCGTGCGGTTGACGTAGTAGCGGGTCGGCAGGCCGGTCTCGAAGACCATGACCGGCGAGCCGGACTCGGCGAGGAGGATGCCGTCGAGCTCGACACGAACCCTGCGGGTGGAGCGCAGGGCGTCGACCCGGACGTACGGGTCGCGGGGATGGACGAAGACCTGCTCGTCCTCCTCGAACCACCCGTCGAGCGCCGCCCAGTCGAAGCGGACGGTGCCGGCGAGCGCCTCGAGCGACGGCTCGGTGACGACCCGGGCGGCGCCCTGGCGGATGTGGTCGCCGTCCCGGAGACCGTGGGTCCGGGTGAGCCCCTGCCGGGTGCGCCCGGTGCGCTCCTCGTCGACGAGCAGGCCGGCGGCGACGTCGGCGACCGGGATGTAGTACTGGGGGTACCTCTCCCACTCCCAGACGTACATCGCCCTGGTGGTGTCGACGACGACCCTGCCGGAGAGGACCGCACGGATCCTCCTGGGGACCGGCTCGACGTGGTTGACGGGGACGAGGATGCGAGGGTGGTCGGTCACTGGGACTCCCGTGTGTCATGGGTCGGGTGGCGGTCGCGCAGGGCCGCCACCAGCCGGGCGGTGACGGGGACCGGCACTCCGGTCCGCGCCGCCGCCCGCAGGATCGAGCCGCCGATCGCGTCGAGCTCGAGCGGGCGACCCTCCTCGGCGTCGCGCTGCATGGAGGAGCGCATGGTGGCGGGCACCGCGTCCAGCGCGGCGATGGTCGACTGGGGATCGATCTCCGCACCCTCCGCGCGGGCGACGCTCGCGGCCTCGCGCACCGCGGCGACGAGGTCGTGACGCCGCTCGGTGCGCACCACGCCCGCCGGAGCGCCGGCGTGGGTCGTCAGCAGCGCCAGGGGCGCGAGGAAGACGAGCTTGCTCCACAGCAGCCCCGCCTCGCCGTCGCGAAGGTGGACCTCGACGCCGGCGCGCCGCAGGTGCTCGGTCAGCCGGCGCACGCCGTCGCCGACCTCGGGGCGCACCGCCATCTCCACGGAGACGAAGGGGCTCGAGTGCTCGATGCGACCGGGTGCGGTGCGCCGCGACTCGACGCGGATGCTCGCCGCCACCACGCCGGCCCGCGGGTACCGGCGGCGGAGCAGGGCCACGTGCTCGACGCCGTTGAGCAGAGGCACCAGGAGCGCGCTGCCGAGGGCGTCCGGGTCGATCCGGCGGAGGGATGCGTCGAGGTCGAACGCCTTGACCGCGACGACGCAGGCGTCGACGGGGTGCTCCAGCTCGGCGGCGACGCCGACGGCCACATCGACGTCACCGAGAAGGCGGCTGCGGACGGACATGCCCTGGGCGCGCAGGGCCTCCGCCGCGGGGCCGCCGGTGAGGAAGGTCACCTCGTCGCCGGTGCGTGCGAGGAGCGCGCCCACCAGGCCGCCGACCGCCCCCGCGCCGAGCACGGCGAGGCGCAGCGCTCCCTCAGCCACGAGCCGTCACCGGTCGCGGAGGGCTCGCGGCCCGCCGGAGGTGATCGAGGCGCGTCCACCAGGCTGAGCGGTCACCGACACAATGGTAGAGCTCGCTCCTCTCGGCGCCGGCCGCGCCGTCCTCGACGACCTCCCAGCTGAGCGCGCTGACTCCCGGCTCCAGGCTGAGCCGGCTGACCGCCGCCTCGAGCTGCGGCTGGTCGGCTCCCTGGCTGACGAGGGAGGCGCACA
>JAQBPH010000432.1:0-18746 GCA_028287625.1 Chloroflexota bacterium
CCGATCTTCGAGGAGAACGGCCCCGACCAGTTCAAGGGCATCGACATCATGCGCGCCGTGCGCAGCTTCGATCCCTGCCTGCCCTGCGGTGTGCACCAGTACATCGGCGGCGGCAAGGTCGTCCAGCAGCGTCATTCGCCGACCTTCGGCATCCAGGAGCTGTAGAGCTCAGGAATATGAGCATCAGTGCCAGCGTCACCGGGGAGGCCACAGACCGGGTAGGACAGATCGAGAGCCTGATCGCGGAGCTCGATGCGCTGCCCGATCCGGCCGCGAAGGCCACGGCCATGGAGGCCATCCAGGCGATCCTGGAGCTCCACGGCATCGCCCTCGACCGGATGCTGGAGCTGATCGTGGAACAGGCGGGCGAGCAGGGGTCGGCCCTGCTCGCCTCCTTCGCCGGTGACGACCGGGTGGGGAACGTGCTCATGCTGCACGGGCTCCATCCGGTCGACATCACCACCCGCGTGGCCGGGGCGCTGGAGACGGTTCGGCCCTACCTGGCCTCGCACGGTGGCAACGTGGAGCTGCTCGGCGTCGACGACGGCGTGGTGCGGCTCCGCCTCGAGGGCAGCTGCAAGGGCTGCCCCTCCTCGGCGGCAACCCTCAAGACGGCGATCGAGGAGGCCATCATGGCCGCCGCGCCCGACGTCCTGGAGATCACCGCCGAGGGGGTGACCCCGCCTCCGCCGAGGCCGGGTGCAGGCCTCGTCGCGCTTCCCATGATGGGGGCTCCCACTCCCCTGCCGCGCCCGCCCGCCACCCCGGTGGCCGGCGTCTGGACCCGGGTCCGCGGCGGTGAGACGGTGGCCCCCGGCGAGGTTCGCCGTCTCGTGATCGAGGGTGTCCCGCTGGTGCTCTGTCGCCTCGCGGGGGCCCTCTATGCCTACCGCACACCCTGCCCGGGGTGTGGAGACTCGCTGGAGAGCGCCTGGCTGGCTGCGGGCAACCTGGTGTGTTCGGCGTGCTCGCGTCAGTACGATGTGCGCGGTGCCGGACGGTGCACCAAGGACGCGACGCGGCTGGAGCCCCTTCCCCTGCTCGAGCAGGACGGGGGCGTCCGCGTCGCCATTCCGGCGGGAGTGCGGTGACCCAACCAGAGAGCCCCCAGGTCCCCGTGGGCGGAGGCGGCGAAGGCGGAAACGGAGCGGCGGGCGGAGAAGGCTCCGCCTCGTCCATCGCCGCCCTGCGGCGTATCTCCAAGCGTCGGGAGGAGACGCAGCAGGAGCGCTGCGAGCTCTGCGGCGTCGGCCTTCCCGACGACCACGAGCACCTCTACAACGTCCAGAAGCGTCAGCTGGCCTGCTCCTGCTCGGCGTGCGCGGTGATCACCGACGTGCGCAGCACGAAGGCCGGCCACAAGCGCGTTCCCCGGCGCTACCTCGCTCTCCTCGACTTCGAGATGAGCGACGATCAGTGGGAGGCGCTCGCCATCCCGGTGAACATGGCCTTCCTCACCACGGCGGGGGACGGCAGCATCCACTGCCACTACCCGAGCCCCGCGGGAGCGACCGAGTCGCTGCTGACCCTCGAGGGCTGGGAGGAGCTGGTCGACCAGAACCCCATCCTCGCGGAGATGGAGCCCGACGTCGAGGCGCTGCTGGTGAGCCGCGCCGGCGAGAGCCACGAGACCAGCGACGACCAGCCCCAGGAGAACGAGTACTTCCTCGTCCCCATCGACGCCTGCTTCGAGCTGGTGGGCCTGATCCGGGTCCACTGGCGCGGTTTCAGTGGCGGCAAGCAGGCCCTGGACCGGATCGCCGATTTCTTCAACGGCCTCCGCATGCGTGCCGATGAGCACGGGGAGAAGGCGTGAGCACACCCGACACGTCCCCGATCCCCCAGCTCGACTTCGAGGTGCTGGACGTCAGCGTCGCCCGTGGCGTGGTGCCGCTGCTCTCGTTCCGGTTGCGCATCACCGAGCACGCGGGGGTGCCCATCGACGCGGTCACCCTGGAGTCGCAGATCCAGATCGAGGCGGCCCGCCGCCGCTACAAGGACAAGCGCGAGCAGGAGGCGCTCCTCGACCTCTTTGGCGAGCCCCATCGGTACGCGAAGACGGTGCGCACCATGGTGCTGGCGCTCGCCACCACCCAGGTGCAGCGCTTCACCGGCAGCATCGAGGCCGACGTGCGCGTGCCCTCGAGCTTCGACCTCGGCCTGGCGTGGGTCAAGCACTTCCACGCCCTCCAGGACGGTGAGGTGCCGCTCGCCTTCCAGTTCAGCGGGACCGTCTTCTACCAGGCCGAGAACGGCAACCTGCAGATCGCCAAGATCCCCTGGGACCGCGAGGCCTTCTTCCGCATGCCGCTCAAGGTGTGGAAGCAGATGGTCGACGAGCACTATCCCGACGACAACTGGCTCACCCTGCGGCGTGACGTGTTCGACCGGCTGTATCGCTACAAGGCGCGCAACTCCCTGTCCAGCTGGGAGGAGACGATCACCTCGCTGCTCACCGGGGAGGCGGACGCGCCGGTCGCCAACGGGAGCCCGGTCGGGGCCCCCACGACGGCGCGCCTGCGCATCACCAACATCCCGGACGATCCCGAGCCGTGAACCAGCAGCTCGTCGACCGCCTGGTCCGCGCCACCCTCTACGAGGGCTACATCCTCTACCCGTACAGCCCCAGCGCCATCAAGAACCAGATCCGGTGGACCTTCGGCGGCGTCTACCCGCAGGCCTATGGCCAGGCGTCCGGGGGCACCGACCCCTGGGTGGCCCAGACCGAGTGCCTGCTGGAGGGCGGGGACGACGCGATGGTCGAGGCGAAGCTGCGCTTCCTCCACGTGCTGGTGCGCACCGTCGGCCGCATCGAGCCGCCACTGACGGCGCTGCCCGACGTCCCCGAGTACACGCTGGTGCCGGAGCTGAAGGTCGGTCCCACCACCCACCGGCCGTGGGAGGAGGCGACCGAGCGCGAGCTCGACGCCGGCCGCCACCGCTGCGGCGACCTCTCCGCCGCGCCGGTGCACACCGAGGTGGTCGTGCCCGCGGGTCGCACCCACGAGGCCGTCACCAGCCCCGAGGGGGAGGTGGTCGGGGTGCTGGTGCGTGACCACGAGGAGCTCCACGTCGAGCTCGAGGTGAGCGCCGAGCGGCTCGAGGGGGAGCTCCGCCGGGTGCGGGTGCGGGTCGCCAACGTCACGCCGTACGAGGTCGGCGACCGCGACCGTGAGCGCGCCATGCGCCACTCGCTGGTCTCCACCCACGCTCTCCTCGGCGTCGAGAGCGGCCGCTGGCTGTCGCTCGCCGACCCTCCCGAGCACGCCCGGCAGGAGGCAGCGGCGTGCGTCAACACCGGGATGTGGCCGGTGCTGATCGGTGAGCCCGGCGACGACGACACCGTGCTCGCCTCGCCGATCATCCTCGAGGACCACGTCCAGATCGCCCCGGAGAGCCCGGGCGACCTCTTCGACTCCCGCGAGATCGACGAGCTGCTCACCCTCAGCATCCTCACCCTGACCGACGCGGAGAAGGAGGAGATGCGCGCCGCCGACCCCCGCACCCGGGCGATGCTCGAGCGCACCGAGAACATGACGCAGGACCAGATGATGAAGCTCCACGGCACCATCCGCGAGCTGCGGCGTCACTGACATGGGTGAGCGTGATCCGTGGGAGGGCATCAACGAGTGGGACCCGTTCGCCACTCATCCGGTCAGGGAGTCGGTGCGCGCCGGCGACGCCACCCTCAAGGTCGGTGACCGGGTGCGGCTGGTGCCCAAGGGCAACGCCGACATCCTGGACATCGCGCTCCGGGGAAAGCTGGCCGTGATCGAGTCGATCGAGGTCGACTTCGAGGACACCGTCCACATCGCGGTGGTGATCGACGACGACCCGGGTCGCGACCTCGGGCTCGCCAAGATGGTCGGGCACCGCTTCTACTACAAGCTCGAGGACGTCGAGCCCGTCGAGGGGGAGGCCTCGCCCGAATGAGCTCGCCCCGCATCCTCGTGGCCGGCATCGGCAACATCTTCCTCGGCGACGACGCCTTCGGCGTGGAGGTCGTCCAGCACCTCCTCCGGCGCCCGGTGCCCGATGGCGTCCGTGTCGTCGACTTCGGGATCCGCGGCTTCGATCTCGCCTACGCGATGCTCGAGAAGAACGATGTGGTGGTGCTGGTCGACGCCACCCAGCAGGGCGGCGCGCCCGGAACCCTCTACCTCATCGAGGCGGACACCAGCCCGCCCGCGAATGGAGAGACCCCCGAGATCCAGGCGCACTCGATGACCCCGGGCGCGGTCTTCCACCTCATCCGTGCCATGGGCGAGCAGCCTCCGGGACGGGTGCTGGTGGTGGGATGCGAGCCGGCGACCTTCGGCCCCCCGGAGCTCGGCCAGATGGGACTCAGCGAGTCCGTGGCCGCCGCGATCCCGGGCGCGATCGAGATGGTCGAGCAGGTCGTCGCCGAGGCCCTCGACCGCGCGGCAGCCGCCGCGCAGACCGCCAAGGGGGGCTGAGCGATGCACGAGCTCGGCCTGAGCGAGGGCCTGCTGGCCACCGTCGTCGGCGTCGCCGGGGATCGCCCGGTGAGCCGCGTGCGGGTGAGCATCGGGGCCCTGCAGCGCGTCGTCCCCGACAGCCTGGAGTTCGGCTTCCGGCTGGTCGCGGAGGGGACCGTCGCGGAGGCGGCGACGCTGGAGATCACGCACCTGCCCGTGCGGGTGCGCTGCAGCTCCTGCGGGGTGGAGAGCCGGACCAACGAGGAGCCGATCGGCTGTCCGGCGTGCGGTGCGGGCAGCATCGAGATGCTCGGCGGCGGCGAGGTGCTGCTCGACGAGGTGGAGCTGGCCGGCGACCCGCCGACCGTCATCCGCCGGCCGGGCACCGAGATCGTCGAGCCGGAGCACGACCACGATCACGACCACACCCACTCGGTGGGAGGCACCACCTGACCCAAGCGATCCGTGACCTCGGGGGTGCGGATCCCGGAAACGAGAAGGACAGAGAGCAAGGAGGCAGGTCATGTCGTTGCAGATTGGTGGGCAGAGCAGCGCGCTGAAGGCGGTTGCGCAGTGGGTCATCCTGGGCGCGCTTGCGGCGGCGGTTCTCAGCTCGTCCGACATCAAGCGCTACTTCGAACTGAAGGGCATGTAGCTCGAGTTCGGTCACGGACCACGGAGGAACATTCCATGTTCGAGAAGGCTCTGCTCTTCGGGGTCGCCTACCTGCTGGGGGCGAAGGCCGGCCGGGAGCGCTACAACGACATCATGGCCACCATCGGTGGCCTGGCCGGGCGGCGGGAGGTCGCCACGGTTGTGAACCTTGTCTCCGGGCTTCTTGAGGAGCGTCTGGCGGCGTAGCCGGACGGCGGGCGGCCACGTCACGACTGGGGCGTGGCCGCTCCCTCCTCCTGGGCCGAGGGGCGATGGATGCAGGCGGTGAGGGCGCGGATCACGTCCCCGGTGTGCGGCGCCTCGGCGTCCGTGCGTCGGCGCCTGCGCGTGCGCGGAGTGGTGCAGGGGGTCGGCTTCCGCCCCTTCGTGTGGGAGCTCGCCCACCGCCACCGGCTCGCCGGCTCGGTCTGCAACACCTCGGGCGCGGTGCTCATCGAGGTCGAGGGTCCCCCCGCCGACGTCGACGCCTTCGTCGAGGAGCTGCGCACCCGTCCCCCCCGGCTGGCGCGCATCACCGCGGTCGAGAGTGCCGGCCTCGAGCTGCGCGGCGAGGACGGCTTCCGCATCGTGGAGAGCCGCGCCGTCGAGGGCGAGTACCAGCCGGTGTCCCCCGACGCCGCCACCTGCCCCGAGTGCCTCGCGGAGATCCTCGACCCGGCGCAGCGGCGTCACCGCTACCCGTTCACCAACTGCACCGCCTGCGGGCCGCGCTTCACCATCATCGAGAGCCTGCCCTACGACCGGCCGCGGACCACCATGCGCCACTTCCCGATGTGCCCCGAGTGCCGCTCCGAGTACGACGATCCCGCCGATCGCCGGTTCCACGCCCAGCCGATCGCCTGCCCGCGCTGCGGTCCGCGGCTGTGGCTGGTGGACGCCGGCGGGGCCGCCGTCGAGGGCGACGCGCTGCACCTCGCGGCGGCGGCGCTGGCGCGCGGCGCGGTGATCGCGCTCAAGGGCCTGGGCGGATTCCAGCTCGCCTGCGACGCCACCGACGTGCACGCGGTGGCGCGGCTGCGCGAGCGCAAGCGGCGTCCCGCCAAGCCCTTCGCGGTGATGGTCACCGACCTCGCCGCGGCGCGCGGGCTCTGCGAGGTGAGCGACGCCGAGGCCGCCATCCTCGAGGGCACGGCGCGCCCGGTGCTGCTGCTGCGGCGCCGCGCCGGGGCCGGTGCCCTGGCCGGCGGGGTGGCGCCGGGGGTCACCGAGCTCGGGCTCATGCTCCCCTACACCCCGCTCCACCACCTGCTGCTCCGCGACACCGGGCGGCCGCTGGTGATGACCAGCGGCAACGTCACCGAGGAGCCGATCGCGAAGGACAACGACGAGGCGCTGCGGCGGCTCGCCGGCATCGCCGACCGCTTCCTCCTCCACGACCGCGAGATCCACGCCCGCTACGACGACTCCGTCGCCCGGGTGGTCGCCGGCGAGGAGCGGCTGGTGCGGCGTGCGCGCGGCCACTGTCCGCTGCCGGTGCCGCTGGAGGAGCGCGACACCGAGGTGCTGGCGCTTGGCGCCCACCTGAAGAACACCTTCTGCGTGCTGCGGGGAGGCGACGCCTTCGTCGGCCCCCACATCGGCGACCTCGACCACCCGCTGACCCTGCGCCACCAGGAGGAATCGCTGACCACCTGCCTGCGACTCTTCGGGGCGCATCCGCAGGTGATCGCCTGCGACCTCCATCCCGACTACGCCTCCACCGCGCTGGCGGAGAGCCGGGCGGCGGAGTGGGGCCTGGGGGAGCCGGTCAGGGTCCAGCACCACCATGCCCACATCGCCAGCGTCATGGCCGAGCACGGGCTGCGCGGGCGGCTGCTGGGAGTGGCCTTCGACGGCGTCGGGCACGGCGCCGACGGCGGCATCTGGGGGGGCGAGTTCCTCCTCTGTGACGAGGCGCACTTCGAGCGCGCCGGCCACCTGCTGCCGGTGCGCCAGCCCGGCGGCGACCTCTGCGCCCGCGAGGGCTGGCGGATGGCCGCCGCCTACCTCTGCGCCGCCGGGCTGGCCGGCGAGACCCCGCCGGAGTGGCTCGACGGCGACGGCGCCCCCGACGCACGGCGCTGGCGGCTGGTGATGCGCGTCGCCGCCAGCCCCACCGCGGCGCCGCTCAGCACCAGCGCGGGCCGTCTCTTCGACGCCGTCGCCAGCCTGCTCGGCGTCGCCCACCACTCCAGCTTCGAGGCCGAGGCGGCGATGCGCCTCGAGTCCCTCGCTCGCGGCATCGACCCACAGGACGCCGGGCGCTACCCTGTGGGCATGCAGGGCGAACCGCTGCGCGTCGACACCCTCGAGCTGATCCGGCGACTGGTCGCGGACCGGCTCGCCGGTGTGCCGGTGGAGCTGCTCGCGGCCCGCTTCCACGAGAGCCTGGCCGGGGCGGTGACCGCCGCCTGCCGCAGGCTCTGCGCCGAGACCGGCCTGCGCCGGGTGGCGCTGAGCGGTGGCGTGTTCCAGAACGCGCTGCTGCTCCAGCGGGTCGACGCCCTGCTCCGCGACGCCGGGCTCGAGGTCCACAGCAACCGGTCTGTTCCGGCCAATGATGGCGGGATCAGCCTGGGCCAGGCGCTGGTGGCGGCGGCGCGCTCGCGCCGGGCGCCCGCCCTGGCGGAGGTGGCGGGATGATCGCCCACCAGCACCACGACGGAGAGCGTCCCGGAGGGCACGACGCCGACCGGGCGCTGGTGCGCGAGCGCTTCGCGCACAGCATGCGGGCCTCCGAGAGCTTCTTCGAGCGCCACGCCCCGGAGGTGGCCGCCTGCGCCTCGGCGATGGCCGACCGCTTCTTCGACGGCGGCACGCTGCTGATCTTCGGGAGCGGGCTCCGCGCCACCGACGCCCAGCACAACTCGGTCGAGTACGTCCACCCCGCCCTCCCCGGCTGCCGCGCCCTCCCCGCGCTGTCGCTGACCACCGACTCCGCCACCCTCACCGGCATCCTGCTCGGCGGCGACCGCGACTCGGTGTTCTCCCACCAGCTGGCGGTGCTCGGGGGCGCCGGCGACATCGCCCTCGCCTTCGCCGACCTGCCCGCCTCGGCCGCGGTGACCCGCGGGCTGGAGGCGGCGCGCGAGAAGGGCATGCTCACCATCGCCCTGCTCGACGGCCCCGACGACGGCAGCGTGGCCGCCGACCACGTCTTCGAGGTCGACGAGCCCCATCCGCTGGTGGCCCAGGAGCTGCACCTCGCGACGTACCACATCCTCTGGGAGCTGGTGCACATCATCCTCAACCACCGGGGCATCGGCACCGCCCCCGCGGCGGGAGGGCGGTCATGACCGAGCCCTGCCACGACGAGATCTGCATCACCTGCGCGGACGCCCTCTTCCCGGTGGTGGTGGAGTGGGTGAGCGACGACGGCACCACCGCCCGTGGCCTCGAGGACGGCCGGCCGGCGGAGGTGTCGATCGAGCTCGTCGACGGCGTCGAGGTCGGCGACACCGTGCTGGTCCACGGCGGCGTGGCCCTGCAGATCGGCGAGAAGGCGGGACAGCGGATATGAGCGAGACCGGGCGCGACGCCTTCTCGCAGCTGCTCTACCCGATGCTGAGCCCGCAGCCCTCGGCGTCCGCCGAGGTGCTCGAGGAGCTGGCGGTGGCGCCGCGCGACAAGTCTGCGGAGAGCAACCGTCTGCGCGAGCGCATGCTCGCGGAGTCCGAGGACGAGATCGTGGCCTGCGGCGCGGCGATGGCGGCGCGGTTCGCCGCCGGGGGCAGGCTGCTCTGCTGCGGCAACGGGGGCAGCGCCACCGCCGCCGCCGACATGGTCGCCGAGTTCCTGCTGCCGCCGGCGGGGCACCATCCGATCCCCGCCCTCTCGCTCACCAACGACGTCGCCGTGGTCACCGCGGTGGCCAACGACGTCAGCTTCGACGACGTCTTCCTCCGCCAGGTCATCGCCCTCGGGCGGCCTGGCGACGTGGTGGTGGGGGTGTCGACCAGCGGCAACTCCGAGAACATCCTGCGTGGGTCGCGTGAGGCGCACCGGCGCGGCATGCTCACCGTGGGCATCGCCGGCTACGACGGCGGGAAGATGGCTCGCGACGCCACGCTCGACCATTGCTTCGTGGTGCGAAGTAGCAGTGTCCACCGCATCCAGGAGGTGCAGACCACGCTGTACCACGTTCTCTGGGAGCTGGTGCAGCGATACATGGAGGAACCGGCATGTGCCTAGCCATTCCCGCGCGCCTCGTCGAGTACCTCGATGAGGACCGCATGTTCGGAAAGGTCGAGCTGGGCGGCGTGCAGCGGCGGGTCAACACACTCCTGCTGGTGGGCCCGGATGCCTGCGAGCCGGGTGACTACGTGCTCGTGCACGTCGGCTTCGCGCTCAGCAGGGTGAGCGAGGAGGAGGCGAAGGACCAGCTGCGGATCCTCGGCGAGATGGGCAACGCCTACCAGGAGGAGTTGCAGGCGATCGGGGAGTCGCTCTCGCTGGACCTGTCGGCCCCGGACGGAACCGTGCTCACCGTGTCACCGGAGGTGGCGATCCATGAAGTTCGCTGACGAGTTCCGCGACGCCGACCTGGCCCGTGCGCTGGGCGCGAAGATCGCCGGTGAGTCCGGCGACAGGCACTGGAAGATCATGGAGGTGTGCGGTGGTCACACCCACACCATCTTCAAGTACGGCATCGAGGACCTGCTCCCGAGCAACGTCGAGCTGGTCCACGGGCCCGGCTGCCCGGTCTGCGTCATCCCGATGGGACGGCTCGACGACGGCATCGCCCTGGCCCGCAACCCGGAGGTGATCTTCACCTGCTTCGGCGACCTGATGCGCGTCCCCGGCGGCAACGGCAGCCTGCTCGACGCCAAGGCCGAGGGCGCCGACGTGCGCATGGTGTACTCGCCGCTGGACGCGCTGAAGATCGCGAAGGACAACCCTGATCGCAAGGTCGTGTTCTACGCGATCGGCTTCGAGACCACCGCGCCGTCGACCGCGCTCACCCTGCTGCACGCGAAGGCCCAGGGGGTGACGAACTTCTCGGTCTTCTGCAACCACGTCACCATCATCCCGCCGATGAAGGCGATCCTCGACTCGCCGGACCTGCGGCTCGACGGCTTCCTCGGCCCCGGGCACGTGTCCTCGGTGGTCGGCATCCGTCCCTACGAGTTCGTCACCCAGACCTACAACAAGCCGGTGGTGGTGGTGGGCTTCGAGCCGCTCGACATCCTCCAGGGCGTGCACATGGTGATGCGCCAGATCCTCGAGGGTCGCTGCGAGGTCGAGAACCAGTACAAGCGGGTGGTCCACGACGACGGCAACGCGAAGTCGCTCGAGGTGCTCGGCAGGGTGTTCTCCATCCGTCCCCACTTCGAGTGGCGCGGTCTCGGGTTCATCAGCCAGAGCGCCCTGCAGCTCCGCGACGAGTTCGCCGAGTTCGACGCCGAGAAGATCTTCACCGTGCCCGGGGTGCGCGTGGCCGATCCCAAGGCGTGCCAGTGCGGCGAGGTGCTCAAGGGGGTGCTCAAGCCCTGGGAGTGCAAGGTGTTCGGCACCGCCTGCACCCCGGAGACCCCGATCGGCACCTGCATGGTGTCGAGCGAGGGCGCCTGCGCGGCCTACTACAACTTCGGCCGCTATTCGCGCTCCCGCGAGCGCGAGCGCGTGCTCGCCGGCGCCGCGGCCAACGGGGACCGCGGCTGATGGGCGAGGAGGAGGCGGCGCCGCGTTCGGGAACGGGCGCCGCCATCCGCGCGGCGACGGCGCGCATCGCCGATCCGGAGCAGCGTGTCCTCGCCCGGATCGCCGAGATGCGCAAGCGCAAGCCGTCGCTGCGCGAGTCCACGATCACGATGAGCCACGGCGCCGGGGGAAAGTCGAGTCACACCCTGGTGACCGCGCTCTTCGCCGACGTGCTCAGCAACCCCCTCCTCGACCAGCTCGGTGACAACGCCCAGCTGACCGTCCCGGGGCTCGACGGCGCCAGGCTGGCGATGAGCACCGACTCCTTCGTGGTCAGCCCGCTCTTCTTCCCCGGGGGCGACATCGGCGAGCTGGCGGTGAACGGCACCGTCAACGACCTCGCCGTGGGCGGCGCCCAGCCGCTCTGCCTCTCGGCGGCATTCATCCTCGAGGAGGGGCTCGACATCGGCCTGCTGCGCCGGGTGGTGGAGTCGATGCGCGCCGCCGCCGACCGCGCCGGCGTCTCCGTCGTGACCGGCGACACCAAGGTGGTGCCCCGGGGCAAGGCCGACCAGCTCTTCATCACCACCACCGGGGTGGGGCTGGTGCGCGAGCCCCAGCGGCTCGGGTTCGGGCGCATCCGGCCCGGCGACGTGGTGCTGCTCAACGGCGCCATCGGCGACCACGGCAGCACGGTGATGCTGGCCCGCGGCGACGTCGACCTCGAGGCCGAGTCGCTGCGCAGCGACACGCAGCCGCTCTGGAGGCTGGTCTCGACCCTGCTCGACGCGGGGATCGACGTCCACTTCATGCGCGACGCCACCCGCGGCGGCGTGGCGACGGTGCTCAACGAGATCGCCCAGCAGGCGGGGCTCGCGGTGGCCATCGACGAGGACAGCCTCCCCGTGCACGACCAGGTGCGCGGCGTCGCCGAGATCCTCGGCATCGAGCCGCTCTACATCGCCAACGAGGGGGTGCTGGTCGCCATCGTCGCCAAGGGCGACGCCGAGCGCGCCCTCGAGCTGATGCGCTCGCTCCCCGAGGGAGCCGAGGCGGCGCGGATCGGCGAGGTGCGCGAGGAGCCGGAGGGGATGGTGTTCATCCGCACCGGCTTCGGCGGCACCCGGGTGGTCGACATGCTCATCGGAGACCCGCTCCCACGCATCTGCTGAGGGTCGGTCACCCGGATGGAGGCCGGCCGCCCACCCGAACGGGTGGGGCCGGGGCCCATCCGGATGCCCGGGGTTCATCCCCCCGCCGCTGGCGCTTTCACCCGACCGCAGGATGACGGCGCCCTCCCGCGGAGGGGAGGCTTCCGGGCATGGCGATCACCTCCGGGACGCGCCTGGGCGGCGCGCCGATCAACTTCCTCCGGCCGTGCCTGCTGCTCCTCCTCGAGGAGAGCCCCGGGCACGGCTACGAGCTCCGCGACCGCCTGGCGGAGCTCGGCGCCAGCTCGCCTCCCGACACCGCGATCGTCTACCGCGCCCTCAACGCGATGGAGAACGAGGGGCTGATCAGCTCGCGGTGGCAGCGCTCCACCGAAGGGCCGCAGCGCCGCTGCTACGCGCTCACCACCCAGGGCCGCGAGGCCCTCGGTGGCTGGGCGCTCCAGCTCGCCGAGCTCGACCTGCTGGTGGGCGGCGTGCTCCGGCGCCTCGACGCCCGCGCCTGCTGACTCCCGGCAGGGGACATCGGGAGGGCGGCCGGCGGCCCCCACCTCGACCACGACCGGCGAGCGATGATCAGCCGGGCCGGGGGCCTGCACCCCGGCGCCGCCGGCCCTGCGGCGGGTCGCCGATCCAGTGGCGCGGACCGGGACCGAGGGCGGCGGCCCGGTCCATGGGATTCGCCAGCCTGCAGCGCTCGAGCGACAGGCAGCCACACCCGATGCACTCGGTCAGACCCGCCCTGAGCCGGTGGAGCTCGGCGATCCGCTCGTCGATGCGGGCGGTCCAGGCGCGTGAGAGCAGCGACCAGTCGTCGCGGACGGGCGCGCGGTCGGGAGGGAGCCGGCTCAGCTCGGTGCCGATCTCCCCGAGGCTCAGCCCGATGCGCTGGGCGAAGACGATGAACGCGATCCTCCGCAGCACCGCCCGCGGGTAGCGGCGATGGCCGGAGCCGGCTCGCTCGGACCTGATCAGGCCCAGCTCCTCGTAGTAGCGCAGCGCCGAGGCCGCGACGCCGCTGCGCCGCGCGACCTCGGCGATGGTGAGCAGGGGGAACATCCCGGCCAGTGAACCACGGCACGAGCATTGACTTCAAGTTCACTTCAACTTGTAACCTGATCCCGGTACGCCCCCACGAGATGGCGGTCAGCAGGCGGACTGTCACCGAGCAGGCCGAGTGAGGCACCGAGGAGGGTCACCATGACCGTCGAGCTCAACCACATCATCATTCCCGCCCGGGACAGGCTGGCGTCGGCGCGGTTCCTCGCCGGCATCCTCGGCCTCTCGGCCGGCCCGCCGCTCGGTCCGTTCATCCCGCTCCGGGTCGGCAACGGCGTGACCCTCGACTACGCCGACGCCACCGACTTCCACTCCCACCACTGCGCCTTCCTCGTCGGCGAGGAGGAGTTCGACGCCGCGTTCGCTCGCATCCGCAGCGAGTCCATCCCCTTCTACGCCGACCCCCACCACACCAGGCGGGGAGAGATCAACCACCACAACGGCGGTCGCGGGCTCTACTTCGAGGACCCGGACGGGCACAACATGGAGCTCCTGACCCGAGCGACATGATCCGCCGCACTCCCTGACCGCGTCACGCTCCGCGCCGCCCCTACCGCGGAGGCATGCGCATGGCGCCGTCGAGGCGGATGACCTCGCCGTTGAGCATCGCGTTGCCTACGATGCACTCCACCAGCGCGGCGTACTCGTCGGGACGGCCCAGCCGGGAGGGGAAGGGCACTGCCGCGCCCAGGGCGTCGCGGACGTTCTGGGGGGCGGAGGCGAGCAGCGGCGTGTCGAAGGTGCCGGGGGCGATGGTGAGCACGCGCACGCCATCGCGGGAGAGGTCGCGGGCCAGGGGCAGGGTCATGCCCACGATCCCGCCCTTGCTCGCCGAGTAGGCGACCTGCCCGACCTGGCCGTCGTAGGCGGCGATGGAGGCGGTCATCACCACCACGCCGCGCTCGCCGTCGCCGTTCGGGGGGTTGGCGGTCATCCGCGCCGCCGCCAGCCGCACCGCGTTGAAGGTCCCCACCAGGTTGATCTCGAGGATGCGGGTGAAGTGCTGGAGCGGCATCGGCGTGCCGTCCCGGCCCACCACCTTGGCGGGCGGGCCGACGCCGGCGCAGCAGACGAGCACGCGGAGCTCGCCGAGCCCCGCGGCGGTGGCGACGGCGCCGGCCACCGCCTCGGCGTCGGTGACGTCGGAGGGGACGAAGCGGGCGCCGTGCGGCAGGGTGGCGGCCAGGTCGGCGCCGGCGCTGCCGGGGAGGTCGAGGATGACCACGGTCGCCCCTGCCGCGGCCAGCCGCTGGGCGGTGGCGGCGCCGAGCCCGGAGGCTCCCCCGGTGACGAGCGCGACGGAGCCGGTGACGTCCACAGCAGCGATCCTCCCCTGGGCGAGCCGGTCACCCTCCCCCGCCGGCCGGTCTCCGGCCGGTGTCACAGCCTACGCAAACGCGCTTCCGCCCCGTGCTCGACGGTACAATCGCGCCTCGCCGGGGCGGCAGGGTCAGCTAGCTCAGTTGGTTAGAGCGCGCGGTTCACATCCGCGAGGTCGAGGGTTCGAGTCCCCCGCTGACCACTCTGAACCCTTTCGAGTGGGAGCACGGTCCGGCTTCGCCATCTCCGGTTTCAACCGGGGGAGGCTACGCCTCCCCCGCTCAGCACAAGACATCGCCCTGGGGTACTGGGGCAACCGGGGGCGGCGTCGGGCGATGCCGTGTGCTACCCCCTCCACGGCCGGACTCCCGGCCGGCGCTCGGCTTCGCTCGCGTTTCTGCTCTGGACCCGTTCGAGTGGGTCCACTCGGGTTTCAACCGGGGGGGAGGCGACGCCTCCCCGGCCGGACTCCCGGCCGGCGCTCGGCTTCGCTCGCGTTTCAGCTCCTCGGACCGTGGCGCCTGGGGCGGACACGCGGTCGACGGACGCCGGCCAGCCACGGTCGCGGAGCTCCGTGGCGGCGCGCCACGCATCCTCAGCGGAGCCGCAGAGCAGTCCGAGCAGGGTGCCGCTGTGGGCGGCGCAGACCCCGGCGGCGCCGATCGCCGCCGCCACGGCGAGGGCATCCGGGAAGGCCGGGTGGGGCAGGCGCTGCTGGTTGCGGCGCGCCGAGGCGGTGGCGAGGGCGCCGATGGCGGCGAGGTCGCCGGCGGCCACCGCGGCGGCGAGCGCGTCGAGGGTGCCCGTAGGCAGCGCCGGTCCCGGCCCGGCGCGGGCGTGGAGGGCGAGGGTGTCCACCATCCCGCCGCCGTCGATCGCGGCGACCCAGGCGGCGGGGGCGGGGCCGAGGTGGCGCAGCCGGCCGCCGTGGACGTGGTCGGCCGCCCAGAGGCCGGCGAGCGGGCTGGTGTCGCTCGGCTCCACCGCGGTGGCGAGGCGCATCAGGCGGGCGGGGTCGAGGCCGATCCCGGCGGCGGCGGCGGCGGCGCAGAGCACCCCGGCGACGTCGACGGTGCTCGAGCCCAGGCCGCGGCCGGGGGGCACCTCCGCACCCAGCCGCACCCGTGCTCCGCCGCGCCAGCCGCAGGCGTCGAGGGCCAGGCACAGCGCCGCCCGGGCACGGGGGCGGTCGGGCCGGACGCGCTCCCCCGGCTCCTCGACCAGGGCCACCTCGACGGTGCCGTCGCGCTCCAGCGGGAGCGAGACCAGCACCGGCCCCCGGCCGTCGACCCCCTGGAGCAGCTCGCCGCAGGTGGCGGGCACGCGCGCGACGGCGGTGCCGGGTCTCAGGATCCCGGCCCGCCCTTGAGCCAGAGCGGCAGGCCGGCGACGACCAGCACCACCTCGTCGGCGATGGCGGCGAGCGCCTGGTTGGCGGCGCCGGCGCGATCCCGGAAGGTGTTCCCCGCCTCGGTCTCGGGGTGGACGCCCAGGCCCACCTCGCTGCACACCAGGCAGACCAGGTCGGCGGTGGTGGCGCGGCAGGCGGCGGCCGACCTGGTCGCGTAGGTGCGGGCGGCGGTGTCGGTCGCCGGGCGCGCCAGGGCGAGGGCGAGCTCGAAGCCGTCGAGGAGCAGGCCGGCGCGGCGGGCGCGCTCGCAGACCGCGTTGACGATGTTCCCGCGGTTGTCGACCGAGGTGGTGGTCCAGGCGGCGGGCCGCCGCCTGCGGTGGGCGGCGATGCGGCTGTCGCCGGCGTCGTCGCTGAGCAGGGTGGCGATGTAGAGCACGTCGTCCCCGCAGGTCTCGGCGAGGCGGGCCTCGGCGTACGCGCTCTTGCCGCTGCGGGCGCCCCCGAGCACGAGCAGCAGCGGCGTGCGCGTCCGCGTCCGCGCCGTCACCTGGCCACTCCTCCGATCACACCGTGGATGATGGCGTCCAGGCGAGTCATGTCGAGGGCCGCGCCCACCGCGTCGGCGAGGCGGTCGAGCTCGGCCTCGGGGCCGGGGGTGGGCGGCCCCGGCCGCCAGCGCCGTCCCCGCCGGCGGGCGACGGCGGCGAGCAGCGCCCGCCGCAGCCCCGGCTCGTCGAGGAGCCCGTGGAGGTGGGTGCCCACCACCCAGCCGTCGGGGCTGGTGGCGCCGTCCTCCCAGGCGCCGCCGCCGGCCTCCGGCCAGAGCCGCAGCGGCGGCCGCCTCGGCGGGGTGCGGCCGGCATGGATCTCGTAGCCGCGCACCGGCAGGCCGGCGGCGCCCTCCAGCAGGCCGGGCAGCGGCCGCACCTCGCCGGCGACCCGGCGCACCACCTTCTCCGCGGACATGCGCGTCGCCGTGGGCAGCAGCCCGAAGCCCGCCGAGCAGCCCGGGGCGGCGTCGACGCCGCCGGGGTCGTCGACGCCGCGGCCGAGCAGCTGCATCCCGCCGCAGATCCCGAGCACCGCGGTGCCGCGCCGTCGCGCCGCCCGCAGCGCCGTGTGCAGGCCGCGGTCGCGGGACACCTCGAGGTCGGCGCGGCTGGCCTTGGACCCGGGCAGCACCACCAGGTCGGGGTCGCCGAGGCGGTCGCCGCGGTCGACCAGGCGGACGCTCACCCCGGGCTCGCGGAGGAGCGGGTCGCAGTCGTCGAAGTTGCTGATCCGGGGAAGGCCGACCAGCGCGACGTCGATCGCCGCCGGGGCGTCACCGCCCGACCCGTTCATCGCGGGGAGTCCCAGCGAGTCCTCCTGGGCCAGGCGCAGCCCCTCCACGTGGGGGATCACCCCGAGCACGGGGAGCCGCGAGCGCCGCTCCAGGAAGGCGGCGCCGTCCTCGAAGAGGAGCGGGTCGCCGCGGAAGTTGTTCACCACCAGGCCCGCCACCCGGCGGCGCTCGGCGGGGCGGAGCAGCGCCAGGGTGCCGAGCAGGGCGGCGAAGACCCCGCCGCGGTCGATGTCGCCGGCGAGCAGCACCGGCGCCCCGGCGTGGGCGGCGACCCGCATGTTGACGATGTCGCGGTCGCGGAGGTTGACCTCGGCGGGGCTGCCCGCGCCCTCGATGACGACCACGTCGCACTCGGCGCGGAGGCGGTCGAGCGCCGCCGTCACCACCGGCCACAGGCGGGGCTTGAGGGCGTGGTAGGCGGCGGCGTCCATCCGCCCCACCACCTCGCCGTCGACCACCAGCTGGGCGCTGCGATCGCCCTCGGGCTTGAGCAGGATGGGGTTCATCGCCCGGGTGACGTCGACGCCGCAGGCGAGCGCCTGGAGCGCCTGGGCGCGCCCGACCTCGCCGCCGTCGGCGGTGACCGCGGCGTTCAGCGCCATGTTCTGCGCCTTGAAGGGCCGCACCTCGAGGCCCTGGCGGCGGAGCAGCCGGCAGAGGGCGGCGACCAGCAGGCTCTTGCCCACCCCCGAGGCGGTGCCCTGCACCATCAGGGTCCGGGCGGGAGGGCTCACCGGCGCACCGAGACGCGCAGCGCGGCGAGCACCCGTTCGAGCTCGCCGGGCGGGGGCACCGCCAGCCGCACCCAGCCGGGCAGCCCGAGGTCGGCGCAGTCGCGCACGACCACCCCCGCCCCGGCGAGGGCGGCGACCAGCCCGGCGGCGTCCCCGGCCTCGGCGCAGACGTAGTTGGCGGCGGCGTCGGCGACCTGGAGGCCGAGCTCGCGCAGGGTCGTCGTCAGCGCCGCGCGGCCCCGGCGCACCGCCTCGCGGGTGGCGGCGCGGTGGTCCAGGTCGGCGAGCCCGGCGACGGCGGCGGCGATGGCGGGCGCCGAGACGCACCAGGGAGGGGCGAGCGCCCGCAGCGCCCGTGCCACCGGCGGCGGGGCGTCGGCGACCCCCACCCGCAGCCCTGCCAGGGCCAGCTCCTTGGTGAGCGAGCGCACCGTCACCACCTCGCTGCCCGCGGTCGAGCGCGGGTCGTCGCACAGGCCGATGAATGCCTCGTCGACCACCCAGGTCACCCCCGGGGTGGCCGCCGCCAGCCCGGCGACCGCGCTGGCGGGGCTGAGCACCCCGGTGGGGTTCTGGGGGCGGGCGAGGATGCCCAGCACCGCGCCGGTGCGCCGGGCCGCGGCGGCGACGGCGCCGGGGTCGAGGGCGAAGCCGTCGGCCGGGTCGGACTCCCAGGCCACCGTCCGCGCCCCGCAGGCGGCGGCGGCGCGCCGGTACTCGCCGAAGCAGGGGCCGATCACCAGCGCGGTGTCGCCGGGGCGGAGGTGGGCGAGGGCGGTGCGCAGCAGCAGCTCGGCGGCGCCGGGGCCGGCCACCACCCGCTCGGGCTCGACGCCGAGCAGCTCCGCGGCCGCCTCCACCAGCGGGGCGGCGTCGGGGCTGGGATAGCGGGTGGCATCGGCGGCGCGGGCGGCCGCCAGCGCCGCCGGCGAGGGCCCCAGGGGAGCGAGCGAGGCGCTGAGGTCGAGCATGCACGCGGCCGCGGCGCCGCCGTGGGGCACCCCGGCCACCGTCTCCAGCCAGGGGTGCGGC
>JAQBPH010000443.1:0-5051 GCA_028287625.1 Chloroflexota bacterium
CGTCGAGCCGGAACCTGCCGCCCAGGGTCTGGCTGAGGTGGACGCGAGTGCGCTCGTGGTCGCGGTTGGCGTCGCGCAGCGCGCCGTCGGGGTCGACACACTCCCGGAACCTGCGCATCAGGCATGCGAACTCGCGGACGTCGAAACTGCGGGCCCGCGTCAGCAGGTCCGCCTCGGCCTCGCGCACCACCCCGGCGCCGACGTCACCGGCGGTGCGGGCGATGACGGAGGCGTGGGGGTAGCCGATCTCGCCCTCGCGCAGCGCCCGGGCGGTCGCGGGAAGGTCCTCGAGCTGGCGGGCCGTGCAGACCATCTCGGCGGCTGCGCCCGGGGACATCCGGCAGCGTGCGGTCGCCCAGGCGACCATCGAGGTCGCTCCGTCATCGAGGTGGCCGCGGCGCCGCTCGAAGGCCGTCAGCCAGCGGGCGCGCTCGCCCTTCAGGACGTCGCTCACCCGGCTGAGCACGACGACGCCCTCTCCGAGGGTGGTCGGGTGGAGATCGTCGGGATTCACCCGTGCCAGAGCCTCGAGCGCCGGCACCAGGCCGGCGAGCGCGGAGGCGGCGATTGCGTCCTGGCTCATACACATGCTAGTATACCGAACATGCGTTCCCACACACAACCGTCTCAGCCCGACCCGCCGGGGCGCCGCTCGGCCGCTCCCACTAGAGTGGATGCGGTGATCCCCGCCGCCGTCGACGCCGCCTGGCTCGCCGGACACCTCGACGGCACCGTGGTGGCCGACGTCCGCTGGTACCTCGACGGACGGTCCGGCCTCGACGCCTACCGGTCCGGCCACATTCCCGGTGCGGTGTTCGTCGACCTCGACCGCTGCCTCTCCGCACCGCCGTCCGCCGAGGAGGGCCGGCACCCGCTCCCCGCCGCGGAGCACTTCGCCGCGGCCATGAGCGCCCTGGGCATCGCGGACACCGACACGGTGGTGGCGTACGACGACGCCGGCGGCGTGATCGCCGCCAGGCTGGTGTGGATGCTCCGCGTCACCGGCCACCCGGCCGCGCTGCTGGACGGCGGCCTCGCCGCATGGACCGGTACCGGCGCGCTCGAGCAGGCCACCGCGGAGCGCTCCCCGGCCACCTTCAGCGCCCGCCCCTGGCCCCCCGAGCACCTCGCCACCCTCGACGAGGTCGCCCGTGCGACCGGTCCCCTCGTCGATGCGCGCAGCCGTGAGCGCTACCGCGGCGAACCCGACCCCGCCGACCCGCGCTACGGCCACATCCCCGGCGCCCGCAGCCTCCCCTGCCGGGAGAACCTCGGCCCCGACGGCCGCCTCCTCCCGATCACCGAGCTGCGCCGCCGGTTCCTCGCCGCCGGTGTCGACGGCAGCGTCCCGGTCATCTCCTACTGCGGCTCGGGCGTCACCGCCTGCCACAACCTGCTCGCCTTCGAGCTTGCCGGCATCACCGCCGGCCGCCTCTACCCCGGCTCGTGGTCGCAGTGGAGCAGCGACGCCGACCGCCCGATCGCCACCGGCGAGGATCCGGGCTGATGAACGAGTCCTGGCCCGCCCTCCGGCAGCGGCTGCTGGAGGACGGAGGCCTCCCCACGGCGTGGCGGCGCCGCATCGAGCACGCCCCCGGCGCCCACCTCGCCATCCTCGACACCGGGGTGATCGACGACATCCTCGCCTGACGGTGGAGAGGCGCGGCCGCAGCGCCTGGGTGGTCCTCGGCGACCTGCCGAACGCCGGGCGATCGGACGTACCATCGGTGACCCGTGGACCGACAGCAGCTGCAAGCCATGCAGGCGCCGATCAAGGCGCACCTGCGTGACACGCCCGACGCCGGGCTGGTCACGCTGCGCGCCGAGGGCGCCCTCGACCCGGAGGAGATCGCCTGCTCGGTGGCCACCGGGAGGGCCCTGGTCGACGCGGGTCTGCATCCCGCCACCGGCGGCGACGGGCTGCAGGCCTGCTCCGGGGACATGCTGCTCCAGGCGCTGGTGGCCTGCGCCGGGGTCACCCTCCGCTCGGTGGCCACCTCGATGGAGCTGCGCGTGACCGGCACCGTGCGTGCGGAGGGCGACCTCGACTTCCGGGGGACGCTTGGCGTCGACAGGCAGGTGCCGGTCGGTTTCCGCGCCATCCGGCTGCTCTTCGACCTCGAGGCCGACGCCTCGGAGGAGCAGCTGGCCACCCTGCTGCGCCTCACCGAGCGCTACTGCGTCGTCTACCAGACGATCGCCGGCGGCGTGCCCGTCAGCGCGGGCCTCGCCGGCGGCGCACCGCGAGGCGTCGACGCATGATCCGGGTCGAGCGGCGGGACGGCGTCGCCGTCGTCCACCTCGAGCACGGCAAGGTGAACGCGCTCGACCTCGAGCTGCTACGGGCGGCGACCGCGACGGTGCGTGACCTCTCCTCCGCCTCCGCGGTGGTGCTGACCGGGCGAGGCACGACCTTCTCCGCCGGCGTCGACCTCGGCCGCGTGCTCGACGGCGGCCCGGGATACGCGGCGGAGCTCATCCCCGCGATCGGCGACGCCGCCCTCGCCCTGTTCGACCACCCCCGCCCCGTGGTGGCGGCGATCAACGGGCACGCCATCGCCGGGGGCTGCGTGCTCGCCGTGGCGTGCGACCTGCGGCTGATGTCCGGAGGCAGGATCGGCGTCACCGAGCTGCTCGTCGGGGTGCCCTTCCCCACGGTCCCGCTCGAGATCGTGCGGCACGCCGCCGGGACGGCGACCGACGAGCTGGTGCTGACCGGCCGGCTGCTCGACCCCGAGGCGGCGCGGGAGTGCGGCCTGGTGCACCAGGTGGTCGCCGCCGACGGGCTGCTCGACGAGGCGGTGCGCCGCGCCGGCGACCTGGCCCGCATCCCCGGCGACGTGTACGCGGCGACCAAGGCGCAGCTGCACCGGCCCACCCGGGAGCGCATCGCCGCGGGCGCGGCCGACGACGAGCGGGTGCGTGCCTTCTGGCAGTCGCCGGAGGTCCTCGCCGCGATGCGCCGCTTCCTCGGGAGCCTCGACCGCCGCAGCGCCTGAGCGGGCACAGCGACCGCAATTCACCCACAGTTCACCTTCGGATGGTCCCGTGATGAGGCGGTGGCGGCCCGCGACGGCGTCATGCAAACGGAAGGGGAATCACTGTTGGGATCGCGATCGCGCCCCACGCTCATCATCTCCGCGCTGATCCTCGCCGCGGGCTGCCTGGGGATCGGCATCAGCTCGGCGCCGCAGCCGGCGGGGGCCTCCGGCAGCACCAGCCTGGTGCTGCAGACCATGGACTCGTGCAAGCAGGCCCTCGGCGGCGCCGCCTTTCAGCTCAGCGGCGGCGGGGTCGACATCCGCGCCTCCGCTCCATCTCGCACCAAGCAGCGCGTCGCCAGCTCCAACACCTGCCCGCTCCAGCAGGGCGACTGTGTCACCGTCCCGGTGGGCTGCATGACGTTCCCCGGCGTTCCCGTGCCGGGGACCTATCGCATCCACGAGATCAGGACGCCGGACGCCGACATCTCGAATCCCGAGGGCTACGCCGCCTGCAACGGCGGCAGCGCCTGCCGCTCACAGGTGGTCGACGTCAGCGTGGCCTCGTCGGGAGCGGTCCAGGCGCGGGTCACCAACGTCTATCCCGACGCGGTCTCTGCCACCTATCCGATCGCGGCGCAGCACGGCGGGGTCGCCGCCTACGCCGCCACCGCGGGCGACCCCATCGTGGTCCACAACTTCGGGCTGGCCCCGCCCAGCGCCGACCTGTCGCTGCAGTGTGACGGCGACGGTGATGCCGACGACCATCTCACCGGCTCGCCGAGTGGCCACTGCGACTACCCGGAGAGCCAGGAGTCGTCGGCGTGCACGCCGTATCCGTGGAGCTGCACCCTCGCCGTCGAGGGCTCCTCCTCCCCCACCTCCACGACGAGCACCCGGACGACGACCACGAGGACCACCACCAGCTCGAGCACCAGCATCCACAACGCCCCCGACGGCATCGCCACCTTCGTGATCCGCGTCTACCAGGACCTGCTCGACCGGCCGGCGACGGCGGACGAGGTCGGCTACTGGCGCGGCCGGCTCGGCGGGGGCATGGGTCGCGACGCGGCCGGCTACGCGGTGCTCAACTCCTCCGAGTTCCACGGGCACGTGGTCGACGGCGACTACCGGCTTCTCCTCGGCCGCGGTCCCGACGGCTCGGGACGCGGGTTCTGGACCTCGGTGCTCGACGGCGGCGCCTTCAACGAGGCCGTCGAGGCCGGGTTCGCCGCCTCGGACGAGTACTACGCGGTGCGTGGCAGCGGCAGCCCGCAGGGCTTCGTCCGGGCGCTGTACGCCGACTTCCTCGGGCGCGACGCGAGCCCGTCGGAGGTCGGCTACTGGACCGGACGGATGGCGGGCGGCACCCCGCGCGGCGGCATCACCGGCGGCTTCACCTTCTCACACGAGAACCACGCCAACCTGGTCTCACGCTGGTATCAGCGCTACCTGGGCCGCGCCGGCGACCCCGGCGGCATCGCCTACTGGGCGGGCTACCTCGACCGCGGAGGCCGCGACGAGACCATCGAGTCCGGCCTCATCGGCGCCCCCGAGTACCTGGCCCGGGCGGGCTCGTGACCCCATTCCCGCGCATCACATCCTCCGCGGCGGGGCCGGCCACCGGGCCGGTTCCGCCCACCAGGGGAGACCGTCCTCAGGCCACCGCCGTGACCCGTGCGCCGGCGCAGATCCCCAATGCGAGCGCCGTCCCCGAGGTGGCCCCGACGGCGAGCAGCCCGTCGAGGGCGGCCCCGACCGGGCCACCGCCGCAGAGGGCGCGGAGCAGCTCCGCCGCCTGAGGCAGCACCTGCCCGCGGGCCGCGCAGCGGAGCAGCGCCGCGGAGAGCAGTGTGGTGGCCCGGGCCGCGGCGCGGAGCACGGCGCCCACTGCCGCCGGGTCGGGCGCGCCCAGCAGCGCCAGGGCGGCGAGGGCACCGGCGACCACGTCGTCGCCGGCGGGGGTGAGCCCGGGTCCCCGCCCGAGCAGCCCCAGCGCGGCCCCGGCGTCGCCACCCGCCAGCCCGGCGGCAACGGCGGCGGCGGCGTGCGCCGGGTCGAGGCCCGCCA
>JAQBPH010000458.1:0-5203 GCA_028287625.1 Chloroflexota bacterium
GCCGGTCGCCGCCGGCGTCGCCGGCGGGGTCATCACCGTCGGCGGCATCTTCGACGAGACCGGTCCGCTCGACGCCACCGTGCAGCGCGACACCGTGCGCGCCTACTTCAACCAGGTCAACGCCACCGGCGGGGTGAACGGCTACCGGTTCCGCCTCGTCGACTGCGACTCCGCCTTCGACCCCACCCGCGGCCACCAGTGCTCCGAACGGCTGGTCGGCTCGGGGGTCCTCGCCATGGTCGGGTGGCTGTCGGCCAGCAGCGAGCAGGCCGAGACGACCTATCTCGCCTCCCAGGGCATCCCCGTGATCGGCGGCCTCGGGGTGCCCGCCGAGTTCGAGTCGCCGCTCTCCTTCCCGGTGGGCCCCAACCTGCTCGGTCCCACCGTCGAGGGGCTGGCCGCGCACGCCGTCGACCTCGGCATCCACGCACCGGCGGTGGTGGTGATCAACTCTCCCTTCACCGCACCGGTGGCTCAGCGGATCACCGACAGCCTCCACCGGCACGGCATCCACGAGAAGAGCGTCGACCTCGCCGACGCCACCAAGCCCGATTACACCGACCTGGCGGTGAAGATCCGCCTCGAGGGCGCCGACTCGATCATCGCCGGCCTCGACCCCTTCTCGTACGCGCGCTTCTTCCAGGCGCTCGACCGGCAGAACTTCCACCCCACCTTCCTGGGCTTCGGCATGGACAAGAAGTCGGCGGCGAAGCAGTACGGACCCGCGGCGTACAACGCGGAGTCGGTGACCCCGTTCATCGAGCCCGACGAGCACATGAGCCTGCCGGCGATGAGCGAGTACTACGGGGCGGTGCAGCGGTACTACCCCACCCAGCTCGACGCCCTCGACGTCTACTCGGAGGGCACCTGGGTGGCCGCCAGGCTGTTCGTCGAGGCGGTGCGCCGCCTGGGGACGACTCCGCCCACCAGCCGGTCGCTGGTCGACTCCCTCGACCACATCACCAGGTGGGACAACGGGCTGACGGTGCCGCTCACCTTCAGCCCGGGGCCGCACGATCCGAACCACTGCGTCCAGTGGATCCGCAACCAGCAGGGCACGTGGCACACGTACTCCGGCTGGAACTGCTTCTGAGCGCGTGTCCCAGGCCGTGATCGCGTCCCTGTCGGGCTTCTCCCTGCTGCCCAGCTACACCGTCATCGGGCTCACCCTGGGGGGCGTCTACGCGCTGGCCGCCACCGGGCTGGTGCTCATCTACCGGGTCTCCGGGGTGCTCAACTTCGCCCACGGAGCGGTGGCGATGTTCTCGACCTTCGTCGCGTACCAGATCTCCGTGGTGGCGGGCGTCCCCTCGGTGATCGGGCTGCTGGCCGCCGTCGCCACCGGCGCCGCGCTGGGGTTCGTCATCGAGGTCTTCACCATCCGTCCGCTCACCGGGCGTCCACCGCTGACCAGGGTGGCGGTGACCATCGCATGGCTGCTGGTGCTGCAGACCGCCGCCGGGCTGATCTGGGGCTCCACCGGCTACCACCGCCCGGTGCAGCTGGTGGGCAGCAACGGGTTCACCGTGCCCTTCACCAACGTGGTGGTCGGCTACGACCAGCTCACCATCTTCCTGGTCGCGGTCGGCCTCTCCCTGGGCACCTCGGCGCTGCTGCGCTGGACCTCGCTGGGGGCGCAGATGCGCGCCGTCGCCGACGACCCGCAGGCGGCCCGGCTCTGGGGCATCGACGTCGACCGGGTCTCGGCGGCGTCGTGGATGATCGGCTCGGCGATGGCCGCGGTCGCGGGGGTGCTGATCACCCCGCTGCTCAACTTCGACACCTACTCGCTCACGGTGCTGGTGATCGACGCCTTCACCGCCGCGCTCATCGGGCGGCTCACCAACCTCCCGCTCACCGTGGTCGGCGCCATCCTGCTGGGGCTGGTGCAGTACTACCCCAAGGCGTTCTTCAGCCAGGCCGGGCTCAGCGAGCTGAGCACCTTCGCCCTCGCGCTGATCACGCTCGCCGTGGTGTTCAGGCCAGGCCTGGCCGCATCGCGGGGACGCGGGTGAGCGGGCCGGCGTCGCGCAACCGGCGGCTCGGCCTCGCCGCGGTGGTGGCCGCGGTGGCGCTGCTCCCCGCCTTCGAGTCGGACTTCCAGCGCGGGCTCGACTCCGACGCGGTGATCATCGCGCTGCTGGTGCTCTCGGTGGTGGTGCTCACCGGCTTCGTCGGCCAGATCTCCTTCTGCCAGTACTCCTTCGCCGCCATGGGCGCATTCACCGTGGGCGCGCTGATGGACGGGCACGGGTGGTCGTTCTGGCTGGCGCTGCCGGTGGGGGTGGCGGTGGCGGTGCTCGCCGGGGTGCTGGTCGGCATCCCCGCCCTGCGCCTCTCCGGGCTCCTCCTCGCCGTGCTCACGGTGGCGGTGGCGCTCTTCACCGACCGGTTCCTGCTGGTGACCGGCACCTGGGACGGCTTCAGCGGCGGCGCCGTCCCCTGGCACCCGTCGCGGCCCTCGCTGCTCGGCGCCCCGCTGGCCGGCTCGTACGCCTACTACCTCTTCGCCCTCGCCATCCTCTGCGTGGCGGTGCTGCTGGTGTGGAACCTGCGCCGCGGCAGGGCGGGCCGGGTGCTGCGCGCGGTGCGCGACTCCGAGCTGGCCGCCGCCACCGTGGGCCTGGACGTCACCGCCTGGAAGCTCGCCGCCTTCGGGCTCTCGGCGGGGATCGCCGGGCTCGCCGGCGCGCTGCTGGCGGTGCGCATCGGCTCGGTGAGCCCCGGCTCCTACGACTTCCTCCACTCCGTGCAGCTCACCGCGCTCGCCACCGTGATGGGGGTGAGCGCCATCGCCGCGGCGCCCGCCGCCGGCATCGCCACCGTCTTCGGCCCCGAGCTGCTCAGCGGCATCGCGGTCTCCTCGACCTGGTTCCCGCTGCTCATCGGCGCCACCCTCATCCTCCAGCTGGTGCTGGTGCCCGAGGGGGCGGTGGTGCGCACCCGCCACGACATGGCGCGGCTCGCCCGGCTGGTCTCGGGCCGCCGCGGGCGCGACCCCGCGGTCGCCGAGGTGGCCCGATGACGGTGCTGCTGCAGATCGACGGCGTCTCCAAGCGCTACGGCGGCGTGCAGGCGTTGAACGACGTCTCCTTCCGCGTCGACCGGGGCCGGATCAAGGGGATGATCGGGCCCAACGGCGCGGGCAAGACCTCCCTCTTCAACTGCGTCTGCGGGGTGCTCCGCGTCGACAGCGGCCACATCCGCTACGCCGGCCGCGACCTGCACGGCCTGGCCCCGCACCGGCGCGCCCGCCTCGGCATCGCCCGCACCTTCCAGACCCTCGAGCTCTTCCGCGAGCTCACCGTGCTGGAGAACCTGATGGTCCCGGTCGACGCCGAGGCGCGGCGCGGCATGCTCGCCGACGCCCTGCGCCTGCCCCGGGCGCGCTTCGAGGAGAACCGCGCCGGCGAGCGCGCCCGCGCCCTGCTCCACTTCCTCGGCATCGCCGAGGTCGCCGGCATCCCCGGCGGCGACCTGGCCATCGGCATCCAGCGCCGGGTCGAGCTGGGCCGCGCCCTGGCGCTGCGCCCCACCCTCCTGCTCCTCGACGAGCCCGCCGCCGGCCTCGACTCGCGCGAGACCGCCGAGCTCGCCGGGGTGCTGAGCCGCATCCGCGAGCGCTTCGGCACCACGATGCTGCTGGTCGACCACGACATGTCGCTGGTGATGCGCGTCTGCGACGACATCGCCGTGCTCGACTACGGGCGGCTGATCGCCGAGGGACCGCCCGAGCGCATCCGCGAGGACCCCACCGTGGTCCGCGCCTACCTCGGCGGGAGCGCCGCATGACGCCACTCCTCAGCGTCCGCGGGCTGCGCGCCGGGTACGGCGGCATCCCGGTGCTCTTCCAGATCGACCTCGAGGTCGGCGAGGGCGAGATCGTCGCCCTGCTGGGCGCCAACGGGGCGGGCAAGACCACCACGCTGCGCGCGCTCTCGGGGATGATCCCGCTGATGGCGGGGAGCGTCAGCCTCGGCGCCGAGACGGTGAGCGGCCTGCCCGCGCAGCGGCTCGCCCGCCTCGGCATCGTCCACATCCCCGAGGGACGCGGGGTCTTCCCCTCGCTCGAGGTCGACGAGACCCTGCGCCTCGCCGCCGCCATGGCCGGGGTGCCGCGGCGCGCCGTGGCCGGCACCGTCGACGAGATGTACGCGACCTTCCCGTCGCTCGCCATGCGGCGCGGCCAGGCGGCGCGGCATCTCAGCGGCGGCGAGCAGCAGATGCTCGCCCTCGCCCGCGGGCTGATCCACCGGCCACGGCTGCTGATGATCGACGAGATGTCCCAGGGGCTGGCCCCCACCGTGGTCGACGCCCTCTTCGCGCTGGTGGCGACGCTGCCCGCCCGGGGCACCTCGCTGCTCCTGGTCGAGCAGTTCGTGAGCCGCGCCCTCGCCCTCGCCTCGCGCGCCTACGTGCTCGAGAAGGGCGAGGTCGGCTACGCGGGAGGAGCCGCAGCCCTGGCCGCCGACGAGTCCTTCGTCCGCGGCTCGTATCTCGGTGATGCGGGAACGCCCGCGGGAATGGGAGGATCACGGCGATGAGGACGATGCGACGCGCGGTCTTCGCGGCCCTGGCCGGGACGGTCGCCCTGGGCGCGGCCGCCGGGCTCGGCAGCGGCGCCCACCCGGCGCGGGCGGCGGTCAGCCTCGGCGTGGCCAACGGCACCGTCAATGCCGCCGCCGACCACGTCGCCGTCGGCAGCGGCGTCTTCCCCAACTTCAAGGACGGCGCCATCGACAGCTGGGTGCCGCTCGCCCACGCCCACGTCGACAACTCGCCCTTCGCCGAGGGCACCGCCAGCCCGCTCGACACCGGCCCGGGCGGGCAGACGGTCGCGGGCACGGCGAGCAGGCAGCAGCCGCAGTACGCCGAGGCGCGCTACCCCAAGGCGGACAGCACCGCCGACACGGTGGGCTCCCCGGGCGGGCCCTACGCCCATGCCAGCGCCGTCCAGGGGGCCGCGGCGGCGAGCGCCACGATGGCCGGCGGCGCGCCCGTACCCGGGGGGCAGAGCACCGCCGCGCGCAGCACCCAGCTCGCCGCCCTCGACGCCGCGCTGCAGGCCTGGAGGGCGCGGTTCCTGACCCCGGCGGCGGCGCTGACCCACCCCGCCGTCCATCCCGACGCCGCCGAGCCCGACGGGGTCCTCGCCGGCGCCAGCACCGTCTCGGTCGCCATCGACCCCGCCACCGGGCTGGTC
>JAQBPH010000479.1:0-3703 GCA_028287625.1 Chloroflexota bacterium
CCGGCATCGGGCGCGCCAGCGCACGATGTCTTGCGACTGAGCGGGGGGGACGCAGTCCCCCCCGAGTCAAAACCGGCGGCAGAGCGGCCCCCCGCGAATCTCGACCGGCGGCAGAACTGCCGGGCATCCCCCCGGCGACCCGAAGCCGGCGTATCCATTCAGTACCAGACGGTCCGCGTCCGGTGATACGGGGGCTCCCGCAGTCCCTGGCCGCGCCACCAGAGCAGGGTGTCGATGGCCGGAGGATCGAGGCCGTGGTCGCCGAGCAGGGCGGCGAGGCGGTCGACGGCGACCACGGTCAGCGCCCGGATCTCCACCTCGGGCTCGGAGCCGGCGGCCAGCTCGGTGCGCGAGTCGACGGCGGCGGCGAGCTCGGGGGCGTAGACCAGCGCCCCGGCGGCGCGGAGCACCTGGGGCACCTTGTAGTCGGCGAAGGCGGTGAGCCCGCGGCGGTCGCGCAGGCCGGCAGGGGCGTCGTCACCGAGGGCGAGGCCGCAGTCGTGGGCGGCGATCTGGGCGCGCTTCAGCAGCGCCACCGGCTCGCCCCGGTGGAGGGCCACGTCGCGGAAGCCCCGCAGCCGGGTGGCCAGCGCGCCCGCCAGCGCCACGGCCGACGGGGCCGCGAGGAGCGGGCTCAGCGCCGAGCCGCCGTGCTCCTCGACCAGCCAGGCGCCGAGCTCGGCGGCCACCGCATGGCGCTCGGCGAGCAGCGGTGGGGCGGCGGGGCCGCCGGGATCGCCGTGAAGAACGCCGGCGAGCTCCTCGACGCTCCAGCGCGCGTACTCCGCGGGCTGGGCCACCGGCGCCCCGGCGCGGTGGGCGCGGCGCAGCGCCGCCGCCAGCGCCATGTAGCCGTCGGCGCCCTCGACCCGCCAGCGCGGCTCGTCGTCCCAGAAGCAGAAGTTGAGCGCGCTGAGCAGCAGCGTCCAGCCGGCGCGCACCTCGGCGTCGCCGCCGGAGAGGTGGTCGTCCTCCCACGCGGGGGTGGCCGTGTCCCCGGCGGCGAGCTCGGCGGCGAGGCGGTCGAGGCCGGCCTCGTCGAGGCGCACGTGGCGCGCCCGGGCGGCCACGCTCAGGCAGCCGCCGCGGACGTCGAGATTCCCGAGGGTGTCAGGGACAGGTGACGGTGACATCACGGCGCACCTCGCGGGTGGTGGGCGAGACGATCCGGAAGACCATCGTGCCGCCGCCCGTGTGCACCCCGGTGAAACGCCAGTCCTCGGTGACCTCGAAGCCGCTGTTGCCGTCGACCGCGAGCCGGGTGTCGCCGGTCGCCTGCCCGTCGCTGCGCTCGAAGCGGTAGACCAGGATGCCGCCGCCGCTGACACTGCCGGTGGCGGTGAAGTGGACGGTGGTGACACAGTCGCCGCTGCGCTCCGAGGTGCTGGCGAGGCTCACGTCGGTGCCCACCACCAGCGGGCCGCTGCTGCCCGACCGGAGCACCAGGACCAGCACCACGGCGACGACGGCCGCGGCCACCACCGCGGCCAGCGCCCACACCCATGGGGGAGGGCCCGACCGCTCCGGCCGCACCGGCTCGATGGGTGCCATCGCCGCACGGGGACGCGGCGGTGGGGGAGGCAGATAGCTGGGCGGCGGCGTCCGCGGCGGCAGCGCCCGCGGCGGCACCGGCGGTGGGGTTCCGGCCGGCTCCTCCGGCGGCCGCGGCGTCCCCTCGCCGCTCACGGGTAGATGCCCCGCACCGCGGTGGCGTCGGCGACGCGTTGCACCGCCACCAGGTAGGCGCCCATCCGCCACGACACCGAGTGGGTCTGGGCCGTCTCCACCATCTGGGCGAAGCCGCGGCACATCACCTTCTCGAGCCGGCGGTTGATCTCCGCCTCCTCCCAGAAGAACGACTGCAGCCCCTGCACCCACTCGAAGTAGGAGACGGTGACACCGCCGGCGTTGGCCAGGATGTCGGGGACCACGACCACCCCGCGCCGCTCGAGGATGTGGTCCGCGTCGGTGGTGGTGGGCCCGTTGGCGCCCTCGACGATCAGCCGGGCCCGGATGCGAAGCGCGTTGGCGGCGGTGATCTGGCTCTCCATCGCGGCGGGGACGAGCAGGTCGACGGGCAGCTCGAGCAGCGCCTGGTTGCTCACCCGCCGCAGCCCGGTGAGGGTGGCGAGGGTGCCCCCGCCGCGGAGGTGCTCGAGGATGGCGGGGATGTCGAGGCCGGCGGGGTCGTAGACGCCGCCGGTCACGTCGGAGACGGCGCAGACCCGGAAGCCCGCCTCGTGCATCAGCTGGGCGCTGACGCTGCCGACGTTGCCGAAGCCCTGCACCGCGACCGTGGTCTCGGCCGGGTCCATGCCCAGGTGGCGGCACGCCTCGAGGGCCACCACCGTCACCCCCCGGCCGGTGGCGCGGGGACGGCCCTCGCTGCCGCCGATGTCGAGCGGCTTGCCGGTGACCACCGCGGGCACCGAGTGGCCGGCCTCCATCGAGAGGGTGTCCATGATCCAGGCCATGATCTCCGGCGACGTGTTCACGTCCGGCGCGGGGATGTCCGACTCGGGCCCGATCAGCACCGTGATCTCGGTGGCGAAGCGCCGGGTGAGCCGCTCGAGCTCGCGGTGGCTGAGCGCCGCGGGGTCGACGATCACCCCGCCCTTGGCGCCGCCGAAGGGGAGGTTGGCGAGGGCGCACTTCCAGGTCATCCACATCGCCAGCGCCTTGACCTCCTCGAGGCTGCAGCCGGTGTGGAACCGGATCCCCCCCTTGGCGGGGCCGCGGGTGGTGTTGTGCTGCACCCGGTAGCCCTCGAACATCCGCACGCTGCCGTCGTCCATCTGCACCGGGAAGCGCACCGTGAACTCGCGCCGCACCTCGCGGAGCACGGCGCGGAGGCTGGGTTCGAGCCCGAGCAGCCCGGCGGCGGTGTCGAACTGGCGCTGGGCGTTGCGCCACGGGTCGTCGGACTCGTGGAGGGCGCTGGCGGCGACGCTCATCGGCGGGCAGCCTAGCAAGGCGGCGGCGCGCCTGGGTCAGGCCCCGGTGTCCCCGACGGTGAAGTCGACGGTCTGGGCGGCGCTCTGTCCGTGGACCACGCTGACGGTGTAGCGGCCGCGTGCGAAGCGCGTGCCCGCGGGCGCGGCGAGCTCGACGGTGACCGCTCCCTTCCCCTCCGGGTTGTCGAGCCGGTAGGTGTGGTCCTGCACCACGGTCGGCGGCGGCAGCCCGTCGGAGTCGCGGATCACCCGCAGCTGGAGGCTGTCGTGGGGGGTGGCACCGCTGTACCGGATCTCGATGAACAGGTGGCTGGTGGAGGCGGGGAAGCGGGCGGTCGTGGGAGCGCTCGCCACCGCGGCGGTGCTGGCGGCGGCGACGGTGCGGAGCTGGTCGACCGCGAACGGGGGGGCGCTCACCGCCTGGTCCGGTCCTCCCGTGGTGGCCAGGTCGATGTGGCTCACCACCAGGGCGAAGAGCGCCAGCACCACCGCGGTGCAGGCGGACACGGTCATCAGCCACCCGGAGCGCGGCTGCGCCGCGACCGCCGCGGCGGTCGCCTCCCGGCTGCCGGGGAGCAGCTCCATGGCGGCGGCGGGCGACCAGGGCCGTCCGCCGGGCTCGACCATCGCGGCGGGCGGGACCCAGAAGGAGGTCTCGTCGAGGATGGCCTCGCCGGCCGGGGTCTCGGGCTCGGGGGCGGCCTCGATCTCGGGCGCGGCAACCGCCGCGGCCGGCGCGGCCGGCGCCG
>JAQBPH010000492.1:0-5075 GCA_028287625.1 Chloroflexota bacterium
GGGCGGCTTCAGCGTGCTGTCACCGAATCCGGTGAGCGTCGTGCCGTCCGTCCCCGGCCGCGTGGCAAACGGGTTCGCGGGCTTCTGTTCCAGCCTCTCCGGCGCTTGGATCACGGCAGATACCTCCAAGGGTGTGGACAGACCGGATGCCTCATGTGGACGGACCGGTCAACTATCGCGCCACGGTACCTCCGCCCCTCCGGTGGCACCACCCGCAGATGAGGGTGGAGCAGAAGCGAGCGCTGGCGAGTGGGATCACCCGGGCTGTCCACGAGGCCATCGGCTCACCCGTGGAGTACATCTACGTCCTCATCCGCGAGACCCCCGGGTTCCACCACGTCCAGGGCGGCGAGCACCTGCCCGACTACCTCGCCGCCCCAGCCGGACAGCCTCGGTAGGCGTCGGAGCTGGAAGGCCGTCGACGGCTCGTTGACAGATCGGTCAATTCCCCGCTAGTTTGCTGTCATGGGACGGACGTCGGACGCCCGCGAGCGCATCGTGCGTACTGCGGCACGTCTCTTCCTGACACGCAGCTATCAGGCGGTCGGGATCGATGAGCTGTGCGGGGCGGCCGACGTTCACAAGGGCAGCTTCTACTACTACTTTCCGTCGAAGGCCCACCTGGCCCGGGTGGTGGTCGATCATCACGCTGCGGCCCTGTGGGCCCGCCTCGACAGCGCCGGGACAGAGACACCGCTGCAGCAGCTCCGCGCGGTCACGGACGCGGTCGGCGCCATGCATACCGACTTCGAGTCGCGGTTCGGTCGCGTCGTCGGCTGCGCCTTCGGGAATCTCGCCGCCGAGGTGGCGACCACCGACGACAGCCTGCGCGAGCACGTGGCCGCAGTGCTCGCCGAGTGGGAGCGCCGGATCGCCATCGTCTGCCACCGGGTGGCGGAGGAGGGGTTGTTCCGACCGGGCGTGGACCCGGAGAGATTCGCCCACACTCTGATGGCCCAATTCCAGGGGCTGATCCTGCTGGCCAAGGTCAGCCGCTCCCCCGCCGCCGACATCTCGCTGGCCCTCCACGAGGTGATCGCCGCCAACCTCCGTGAGGGCGTCCTCGCACGAGGAGGCGCGGCCCGGTCACGATAGCGCGCAGCAGAGTGATGTTCGGACGACCCATCGGCGCCTCTCTTGTCGTCGCCGGCCTGCTGGCTGGCGCACTCCCGGGCGTCCGGGCGCATGCGGTCTCGGTGCCGGTGAGCGAGTCGGTCAGCGTCGGCTCATGCGCTCAGCTGCTCAACGGTTCCGAGGTCGACCTCAAGCTGTTCATCGGCGGGGGCGGTGCGCCGTACTGTGACCACGCTCCCGCCGGTGCGGCGACGCTCACCTTCGACCTGGTGGACCCGGGGCTGAGGCAGGTCCCGGTCGCTGCGGAGGTGGTCCAGTCGGGCGCCCCGTCGAGGACCGTCGCGTCCGTACCGGCGAAGGTGTATCCCGGCGGGGTCATCGTTCTCCAGGTCGCCCTGGACAGGCCCGGCGGGTACACCGCCTCGATCCTGGCGAACGGAGGCCGAGCGAGCTTCCCGCTCAGCATCGGGGCCCTCGCCGGCCCGGGGTTGGCGGACCGCGTGCTGACCGACCGGATGGTGGACGCCCTCCTCGTCCTGCTCGGCATCGTGCTCGCGGTGGTGGGTCTCGAACGTTCACGCTCTCGGCGGCGAAGGCGGAGGGCGACGAAGCAGGCCGCCCCGGTCCCGGCCGGCCAGGGTGGCCCCGTGCCCGAACGCCTCCAGCTCCCCAGCAACGCGGCGTCCGGTTCCACCGTGAACGGACACGGAGTGGAGCGGAAGAAGAAGCTGATCGAGGATTGAACGCGGGCGGCCGGGGCAGGAGACTGCCCGTTGACGCAGGCCCGCCCGAGAGGATTCACTCGAGAGCGGCCAGCACCTGAGCAGTCAGATGGGGCCGGCAGATGAGCAGGTCCGGCAACCACGGGCTTGGCTGGTTGTAGCGGAGCGGCGAGCCATCCAGCCTGGAGACGTGCAGCCCCGCGGCAGCGGCCACCGCCATCGGAGCCGCTGCATCCCATTCGTACAGACCGCCGCTGTGGGCGTAGATGTCCCCGTCGCCCAGGACGACGGCCATCGCCTTGGCCCCGGCAGAACCCATGGGAACACACTGGGCGCCCAGGCGGTCGACCAGGATGCGAGCCTCCGCAGGTGGGCGAGAGCGACTCACGAGGAGCCGGGGCGGCCCGGTGCGCCGAGGCGGCCGCGGCGGTGGTGCCGCGGTGCCGATGGTGACGCCGGCGGCCGGCAGCGCGACCGCACCCGCGCACGGAGCTCCGGCGATGACAAGGGCCACATGGACGGCCCAGTCTCTGCGACCCGGCTCACCGAACTCCCTGGTGCCGTCCAGCGGGTCGACGACCCAGACCCGAGTCGCTCTGAGGCGCTCCGGACTGTCCTCGGCCTCCTCGGACAGCACGGCATCATCCGGGGAATGCCTGGCGAGCTGGCCGGCGATCCACACCTGGGAACGGTGGTCGCCCTGACTGCGAAGAACGTCGGGGTCGCAGCCCTCCCTGCTCAGCCGCTGCCGGAGCTCGAGGAGGAGTTGGCCCGCCCCATGGGCGACGGTCCGCGCCAGCTCATGATCGGCCACGGTGGCGGATGTCATCGTCGCTCGCCTCGTGTCGGTGTGGGCACAAGAGGATAATCCTCGACTGCGCACCGTGGCTATGAGGAAAGTGACCACGCAGCAGCCATTGAGACGTGGTAGCCTGGCGATTGATGGGCCGGTCCCGTATACAACGGCTGGGCTACGTGCTGGCCGCCTTCGCCCTTCTGCTGGCGATCCTCACAGCAGTCAGGGCCGCCACCGGCCATCCGCACGATGCGACGTACGAGGGAATGTCCGCCATCGGCTGGATGCTGATCGCCTTCGTGGCGTTGCGGCGTCCGCAGAGGAGGAGGCGGTGACCTCCGACGTCCCGTGTCCCTGACCACTCCACGAGGCAGGCAGGTGTGGTGACCTGGCAGCGACTCTGGGGTCTGGTGCTCCTGGTCATGATCGGCGTCGTCGTCGTCATCGGTCCTGGCCGTGTTCCGCTCCTGACCCTCATCGTCGCCGTTGCGTTCACCTCCACCGTCGTGGTCGGCCTGCTCGAGGGCATTCGCGTGGGGATCGCCCGGGGGAGGGACCAGGGGCGCCGCCCGAAGTAGCCCGGGCCGGACGCCGCCTCAGGTGACTGTCCTCAGCCGAGATCTCCGAACTCTGCGGCGTATGCGGTGACGGACTGGTGGGGGATCACGGGCAGCTTGTAGTCTCGTACGACCGCGGCAAGTGCCGCCCGTCGTGCCTCCCCTCGTTCCGCGGATATCATCGCGCGCTGGTGCGTTCTCGATGGGGTGCGCCAGAGATCGTCCGTCTCGGTAAGGCAGATGATTCGCGCGTGCTCCGCGCGAATGACCTTCGTACCCCGCAGGATGCGGCCCCACATCAGCACCGCGCCCATGACCATCGAGGTGGTCGGGATCGGCTGAATGTAGCCGCTCCAATCGGAGTCCGCGGAGTATGGATAGTCCTGATACTCCTCCCGGCAGCCATCGATCGTCGTGCGAGCATAGAGCCCGCATCGGCACCCCTCCTCCGGAGGGGAGAGGTGGGCTGCTCCGAGAGTGCTGCTGATGAAACTGAGACCCGCGCCAATCCGGCTGGGCCTGATCATGCACTCCGCGGTGACAGCCTGACGAGCAGGCCACACCGAGTTCATGACCACGCTGCGCAGGACCGGGCTGTCGTCGTTGACCAGCCAACAGCGAAATCCCACCAGCGGATCGGAGACGTGGTCCATGTCAGCGAACCCTCGCCGGCCCCTTGACAGGCTGTGGCGGCTGAGGCACCGGGATCACCACCGGTTCCGGCGCACCCCTGCGCTCTCTGTGCTTGACGTCGTCAGCCGTCATGTCCGTGTCCTCATGGGTCCGGCGGTGCCGCGCCCGTGCTCTGCTGCACACACCGCCGAACACCGCCCTGCCCACCAGAGATGGGCCTGCTCGCGCGCGAGAGACCCGATCTCATCGGCGCCGGCGGGCGCGGCGGGCAGGGGGCAGACGGGACCGCCCCGGGGAGGGGCTGGGAGCGTGCTCGACACGCTCCCAGAGTAGCCTACCCGGCAGGAATCACGCGGTCAGGCGTTCTCCAGCGCCCGCCTCGTCAGGGTGGCGGCAAGGGAACGCTTGTACGTCGCCGAGGCACGGACATCGTCGATGGGGTCGATGGCGGCGCCGCACTGAGTGGCGGCATCGGCGGGCGACGCCCCCTGGGCGAGCGCCTGCTCCACCCCCGTTCCCCGCCGCGGGGTGTTGCCGAGGTTCACATAGCCGATCCGCCAGCCCGAGTCGGTCTGCTGGACGGCCACCCCGGCGATCGCCCAGTCGAAGAGGCGGCGCCGGAACTTCAGGTAGGCGTGACGGCCGGTGGCCACCGGGAAGCGCACCTCGGTGACCAGCTCGTCCGGCTCCAGCGCGGTGGTGAAGACGTCCCGGTAGAAGTCGGCGGCGCGGTACCGCCGCTTGCTGGTGACGATCTCCGCATCGAGCATCAGGGCCAGCGCGTTGTAGTCGCCGGCGGCGTCGCCGTGGGCGATCACCCCGCCGACCGTTCCCAGGTTGCGCACCTGGTTGTCACCGAGGTCGCAGGCGATCTCGGCGAGCAGGGGAAGGGAGGAGCGAACCACCTCGCTGGACGGGATGTCGACGTGCCGCACCAGGGCACCGACCACCAGGGTGCCGTTCTCGCGGCGGATGCCGTCGAGGCCGGCGATGCGCCCGATGTCTACGAGGGCGGAGGGCTGCGCCAGCCGCAGCCGCATCAGCGGGATCAGGCTCTGGCCACCGGCCAGCACCTTGGCGTCCTCGCCGTACCTGTGAAGCTGGGAGGTCGCCTCGTCCACCGAGCCGACCGAGGCGTAGTCGAAGGCTGCCGGGATCACGCGCGGGCCTCCTGGATGAGCGACCAGATGCGATCGGGCCGGGCCGGCATCTCCACGTGCCTGATGCCGAACGGGGAGAGGGCGTCGACGACGGCGTTGATCACCGCCGCGCTGGCCGCGATCGTGCCCGCCT
>JAQBPH010000497.1:0-2662 GCA_028287625.1 Chloroflexota bacterium
TCGCCGGCCGACATCAGCTGAGGCGGAAGGGGCGCACGCCGGTGAGGAAGACCATGCCGCCGACGAAGACGGTCACCGCCGCCGCGACCACGGTGGCGACGAGGGCGGCGAGCAGCACGCCGAGCACGCCGGAGGGCCCCTTGGCCGGAGCCGGCGGCGCCGCTGCCGGAGGCGGATGCGCCCCCGCGGGCGCGGGGCTGCCGACCACGACGACCAGGCCGGTGAAGACGCCGTCGTCCCAGACGAACTGGTTCTCGCCCGGGGTGGGGCTGAGCTCCAGGGCGAAGTAGGCGAGCCCGTCGGCCCCGGACTTGGTGGAGGCCTGGGTCCCCTGGGGCCCGACCGGGTGCCGGGTGGCGTCGGCGGCGGCCACCGAGGCGCCGGTGCCGGGAGCCGACTGCACCCGCATGGTCACGGTGCGGCCCGGCTGGGGCGCGTCCTGGGAGTTGGCCTCGCGGATGAAGTAGGCGAGCGCCGTCCCCGCGACCTGCGCCTGCTGGCGATCCACCTTGTCGTAGCCGAGCACGCGCACCGGCGCGAGGGCGAGGAGGGCGGAGACCGCGAGGAGGCCCAGGACGAGGAGGCGGCGGCGCGCTGCTGATTTCATCCGGGCACCCATCCTACGGCTGCCGCACGGTCGGGGTGGCACGGGGCAACCACGATTTGCGGCCGGCGCGGTGGCTGAGCGACAGTGGCGCGGTGGATCCGCTGGAGGTGGGTGGAGGGCTGCCGGGGCGGCTCCTGGTGTCGCCGGAGCAGATCGCCGCCCGCATCGCTGAGCTCGCGACCGAGATCGACGCCGCCTACGCCGGGGCGGCCGGCCCCGTGGTGCTGCTCTGCGTGCTCAAGGGCTCGCTCTTCTTCACAGCCGACCTCGCCCGGGCGCTCTCCATCCCCCTGGAGATCGACGCCATCGCGGTGCGCTCCTACGGCGCGGGGACCGAGACCTCCGGCACCGTGCAGCTGCTCAAGGACGTGACCACCCCGCTCGGCGGCCGCCATGTCCTCATGGTGGAGGACGTCATCGACACCGGCCTGACCACCGCCTTCCTCTACGAGCACGTTGAGCGGCACCGGCCGGCGTCGCTGCGCCTGGTCTCGCTGCTCGACAAGCCCGGCCGGCGCCGGCGGGCGGTGCGCATCGACTTCTGCGGGTTCGTCCTCCCCGACGAGTTCGTGGTCGGATACGGGCTCGACCTCGACGAGCGCTACCGCAACCTCCCCGGCGTGCATGCTCTCGACCAGTCCTGAGAGGGGGCCGGCCGGCCGGCTGGCGCCCGCGGGCCTGGTCATGGCCACGGTCGCGGTCTCCTTCTCGGCGGTCTTCAACCGGCTCGCCCCCGACGGCCCGGCCACCATCGTCTGGGTGCGGATGGCGATCACCGCCGTCCTGCTCGCACCATGGGCACTCCACGACGCCCGGGCCGGCGCCCTCCCCCGCTCCCCCACCGACTGGATGGTGGTGACCCTGAGCGGCGTCCTCCTCGCCGCCCACTTCCTCTGCTGGACGGCCTCGCTGCGCCACACGTCGGTGGCCTCCAGCGTGCTTCTCGTCTCGCTCCACCCGGTGCTGGTCGCGGTGCTCGGCCGCCGGCTGCTCGGGGAGGCGGTCTCGCTGCGGCTGGTGGCCGGGCTAGCCCTCGCGCTGGTGGGGACGGTGATCACCGCCGCCGGCGACCTGCGGGTCAGCGGCGAGGCCCTGGGCGGCGACCTGCTCGCCATCGCCGGCGCGGTGACCTTCTCCGGCTACCTGCTGGTGGGCCGGCGGGTGCGCTCCCGCTACGGCGCCGCCGGCTACTCGGTGCCCGTGTACCTGGTGGTGGCGGTGGTGTCGCTGCTGGTGGCGCCGCTGAGCGGGAGCGCGGTGGTCCCGCAGCCGCGCACGGCGCTCGCCTGCCTGGGGCTGGCCGTGGTCTGCACCGTGCTCGGGCACACCGTCTTCACCTGGACGCTGCGCCACCTCAGGGCGGTGATCGTCTCGCTGGCCTTTCTCGGCGAGCCGCCGATCACCGCCCTTCTGGCCATCCCCCTCCTCGGCGAGTGGCCCCCGCCGAACGCCGTGGCCGGCGGGGCGGCGGTGCTGCTCGGCCTCGGCTTCGCCCTCACCGAGCCCTCCCCGGTGTCGGTCGCCGAGGAGGCGGCGGCGCAGTAGCGCCGCAACCCCGCCGGCTGCGCGAGGGGCCGCCAGCAGGCTGTGACCGGTCGCAACCGGCCTGTCACCACCGCTTGATCGATTTGGCTGGTGCGAATGACGAGTATCAGTCCCATCGTCCTGCCCCAGCGGCGATTGATCGTTCCCCGCGGATGAGGGATTCGGGAGGCAAGGTGTCGTCGTCGCACAGCCGTCGGCCGTCGCACCGTCGTGCCCGTGGCCAGGGCCTGGTCGAATTCGCCGTGGTCGCCCCGGTGCTGATCTCCCTCGTCTTCGGAGTCTTCGACTTCGGCCGGGCCATGTCGGCGAACGTGACCGTCACCAACTCCTCGCGTGAGGGTGCGCGGTATCTGATCGCCAACGTGGTGAGCTCGGGTCTGTCCAGCTACAACTCCTGCCAGTCCTCCTCGGGGGCCACGGCGCCGTCCAGCACCAGCGGCGAGGGAGCGGCATGGCGCCTGCTCAGGGCGGCCAGCCTGGACTCCACCCAGCTCAGCATGGTGGTGTACT
>JAQBPH010000504.1:0-16242 GCA_028287625.1 Chloroflexota bacterium
GGCCATCGGGGCCGGCGAGGTGCTGATCTCCCAGGTCATCACCGTGCTCGCGGTGGGGGCCGCCCGCCGCGCCCGGGTGCGCGCCGAGCGGGCCGCCACCTCCTGGATCGCGTGGCACGACATCAGCGTCTACGGCCGAGCGGTCGACACCATCGCCCTCGAGGAGATCCCCTGGGAGGGCGAGCCGGAGGACAAGCGCGCGTTCCTGCTGCGCGCCCTCGACAGCCTGGACGGGGGCTGGTGGGCCGGGCTCTTCGACGTGCGTCCCAAGGTGCCGAGGGTCCAGGCGCTGCTGGACCGGCTCCGCGCCGCGGTCCTGGCGTTCGACGCCGCCATCCCCGCCTCGGAGAGCGTGGAGGCCGAGATCGCCCGCAGGTTCGGGCGCTGCCTGCTCCACGTCGTGCCGCTGCACCGCTACGGCTGCATCGTCTGCAACCACGACGAGCTGTACGGCGCGCTGAGCGGGCCCCAGTGCCAGCTCGCCGGACGCCTTCTGTCCGCCACCGACCCGGTGGAGCGCTCCGAGGCGGCCCGGCAGCTCGCCGCCGAGGCCACGCGCGAGCCCTCGCGGGTCACCCTCTGCGCCCTCGCCCACGTCCACTGCCTGGCGGTCGAGCGCGAGCCGGCGGGACTGCTGCGCACCTACCTGCTGTCCACCATCGGCGTGTGCGCCCGCAAGGTGGGGGACGCGCTCCAGCTCCGCCACGTCGCCCCGCTCGCCGGGCTGGTCTCGGTGCTCGACGGCTGGGATGCGGCCCAGGCGCACTCCATCCTCGACACCGTGGAGCGGGAGGAACCGGCCGCCCCGCTCGGCGACGCCTGACCGCGCGCTCCATGGCCCCCGACGGCGCCCGCGCCCGCCATGCCGAGCTGGTCCGCCTGGTCGAGCACCACGCCCACCGCTACTACGTGCTCGACGCGCCGGAGATCGAGGACGCCGAGTACGACGCGCTCTTCCGCGAGCTGCAGAGCCTGGAGGAGCTCCATCCCGAGCTGCAGACGCCCGACTCGCCGACCCAGCGGGTGGGCGCGGCCCCGGTCGAGGCGTTCACCAAGGTCGCCCACCGCACCCCGATGCTCTCGCTCTCCAACGCCTTCGGCACCGACGAGGTCGAGGAGTTCGTCCGCCGCGTCGAGAGGGTGGTGGGCGGCGTCGACGCCTACGTCTGCGAGCTGAAGATCGACGGGCTGGCGGTCTCGCTCAGCTATCGCGACGGCCAGCTGGTGCGCGGAGCCACCCGCGGCAACGGGCTCCAGGGGGAGGACGTCACCGCCCAGCTGCGCACCGTGCGCACCATCCCCACGCGGCTGCGCGCCGGCGTCGGCGGGGTGCTGCCCGAGATCGAGGTGCGCGGCGAGGTGTTCCTGCCCAAGAGCGCCTTCGCCCGCCTCAACGAGGGGCTCGACGAGCAGGGGAGGCCACGCTACGCCAACCCCCGCAACGCCGCCGCGGGGTCGGTCCGCCAGCTCGACCCGCGGATCACCGCGCAGCGGGGGCTGCGAGCGTTCATGTACGCGATCGACCCGCCGGGTGAGGCGCTCACCCAGGCCGCGGTGCTCGACGCCCTCGACCGTCTCGGCCTGCCCACCAACCCGCACCGCCGCGTGGTCGGCGACGTCGAGGGCATCGTCGCCTACGTCGAGGAGTGGCGGGAGCGGCGCCACGACCTCGACTACGACACCGACGGGGTGGTCGTCAAGGTGGCCTCGCTGGCGCTCCAGGGCGAGCTCGGCGCGGTGGCCCGGTCGCCGCGCTGGGCCACCGCCTACAAGTTCCCCCCGGAGGAGGTGGAGACCACCGTCCTCGACATCATCGTCTCGGTGGGGCGCACCGGCGCGGCCACCCCGGTGGCGGTGCTCGAGCCGGCCCTGGTGGCGGGGACCACGGTGCGCCGCGCCACCCTCCACAACGAGGACGAGGTGGCCCGCAAGGACGTGCGCATCGGCGACGCCGTGCTCCTCCACAAGGCGGGCGACGTCATCCCCGAGGTGGTGCGCCCGCTGCTGGAGCGCCGGCCCGAGGGCTCCCGGCCCTGGGAGATGCCCGACCGCTGCCCGGCCTGCGACTCCGAGCTGGTGCGCGACGAGGGAGAGGTGGTGCGCCGCTGCCTCAACCCGCTCTGCCCGGCGCAGCGCCGCGAGCGGCTCCGCCACTTCGCCTCGCGCGCCGGCATGAACATCGAGGGGCTCGGCGAGGCGATCATCGACCAGCTCGTCGACGGCGGCCACCTCGCCGACGCCGCCGACCTGTTCCGGCTCGACAGGCCGACGCTGCTCACCCTCGACGGCTTCGCCGACCGCTCGGCCGACAACCTGCTCCGCGCCATCGCGGCACGGCGGCGGGTTCCGCTGGGCCGGCTGGTCAACGCCCTCGGCATCCGCCACGTCGGCGAGCACACCGCCCTCACCCTGGCGGTCCACTTCGGCACCCTGGAGGCGCTGAGCACGGCCGGCGAGGAGGAGCTGCTCGCCGTCGAGGGCATCGGCCCGGTCGTGGCGCGCAGCGTGGCCGGCTGGTTCGCCTCCGAGTCCGGGCAGGAGCTGGTCCGTCGGCTCGGCGAGGTGGGCGTCGAGGCGGAGCGCTCCGAGGCCTCGACCGGGCCGTGGACCGGGCAGACGTGGGTGCTGACCGGCAGCCTCGAGCGGCTCACCCGTCCGGAGGCGGAGGCGCGGATCCGCGCCCTCGGCGGCACCCCCGGGTCCAGCGTGAGCCGGAAGACCCACGCCGTGGTCACCGGGGCGGCTCCGGGGAGCAAGCTGGAGAAGGCGCAGCGCCTCGGCGTGCGGGTGCTCGACGAGGCCGGGTTCCTCGCCGAGCTCGAGGCCGCAGACACAGGGGGAGGGCTGCCCTCGCGACGCGACGACGGCCCGGCGGAGGCCCCCTCCGAGTGAGCGCGTCAGCGCGGTGGGTACAGTGGAATCATGGCCACCACCGCGGGACGCGCCGCCCGCCTCGTCGACAACGCCGAGCTGCTCCGCCAGCGGCTCAAGGAGGCGCCTGAGGGACCCGGCGTCTACCTGATGCGCGACCTCGAGGCGCGGGTGGTGTACGTCGGCAAGGCTGCCAACCTCCGGAACCGGCTGCGCTCCTACTTCAGCGGCGTCGACTCCCACCCGCTGCGCACCCGCCAGCTGGTGGAGCGCATCTTCGACTTCGAGGTCGTCCACTGCACCACCGAGCGCGAGGCCCTGCTGCTCGAGAACGAGTTCATCAAGCGCTACCGCCCGCGCTTCAACATTCGTCTCAAGGATGACAAGAACTACCTCTACCTGAAGATCCCCCGGCCCGGCGCCCCCGACGCCCTGGCCCCGGGGACCGCGAGGGAGGGTGCGCGGGCACCTCGCGGCGACGCCGAGTCGGCGGCGCGCGCGGCGATGTTCCCCCGCCCCTACTACACCCGGCGCATGGCCCGCGACGGGGCGCGCTACTTCGGTCCGTACACCAGCGCCCAGTCGCTGCGCACGACTGTCAAGTCGCTGCGCACGATCTTCCCGTTCCGCACCTGCGGGGACGAGGTCTTCCGCCGCGGCCGGGTGTGCCTCGACTACCACATCAACCGCTGCAGCGGTCCCTGCGCGGGGAACATCGACGCCGAGGGCTACGCCGAGCTGCTCGACGAGGTGCAGCTCTTCATGGAGGGGCGCTCCGAGGTGCTCACCGCCCAGCTCAAGGGTCAGATGAAGGGGGCGGCCGAGCGCCTGGACTACGAGGCGGCGGCGCGCGCCCGCGACCGGCTGCGAGCCATCGACCGCATCCGCGAGCGCCAGCGCATGGTGCGCGGCGCGCGCGACGACCGCGACGTGGTGGGGGTGGCGCTGGAGGGGAACCGCGGCATGGTCACGGTGCTCTCGGTGCGCGAGGGCAAGGTGGCGGTGATGGAGAACCATGCGCTGGAGGGCGTCGCCGGGCTCAGCGCCGCCGAAGCCCTGGAGAGTTTCATCGGCCAGTACTACGGCGACGCCTCGAGCCTGCCGCGGACCATCGTGGTCGCCGAGCGGCCGCCCGGGCACGCCCTGCTCCAGGAGTTCCTCAGCGAGCAGCGCGGCGGTCCGGTCGAGGTGCGCGTGCCCCAGCGCGGCGCCGCCCGCGAGCTGGTCGACCAGGCCACCCAGACGGCGGCGACCGCGCTGCGCCAGGCCCGCATCGAGGCCGACTTCGACGCCGACCGCACCGAGGGCCTGCTCGCCGACCTGCAGGCGCGCCTCGACCTCCCCGAGCTGCCCCGGCGGATCGAGTGCTACGACATCAGCAACACCATGGGCACCAACTCGGTGGGCTCGATGGTGGTCTTCGAGGACGGGCGCCCCCGCCCCGCCCACTACCGGCACTTCGGCATCAGGACCGTGGAGGGCGCCAACGACTTCGCCTCCATCGAGGAGACGCTGCGGCGCCGCATCGGCCGCCACCTCGGCCAGGCCGCGAGCGCCAAGGACGTCCCCGTCGACGACCCCGCGGGGAGCAACGGCGGCGGCCGGGTGGTCGAGCCGGTGGAGGACGGGGGAGGCCTGGCGGTCGCCGAGGAACCCGCCGGCGAGGCTCCCCGGCGGCCGCGGCGGCGCTCCACCGCGGCCGCCGACGACAGCTTCGGCACGCTTCCCGACCTGATCCTCATCGACGGCGGCAAGGGGCAGCTCGCCGCCGCCCATGCCGTGCTGGTCGAGAGCGGGCTCGGCGACATCCCCGTCGCCGGCCTGGCCAAGCGCAACGAGGAGCTCTTCCTCCCCGGCCGGCCCGACCCGGTGGTGCTGCCCTCCGACAGCCCCACTCTCTTCCTGGTGCAGCGGGTGCGGGACGAGGCCCACCGCTTCGCGATCACCCGCCACCGCGCCCGCCGGGGCAAGGAGGCGCTGCGCTCGCGGCTCGACATCGTCAGCGGGCTCGGGCCGGCGCGCCGCCGCGCCCTGCTCCGCCAGTTCGGCAGCATCGAGGGCATCCGCGACGCCAGCGTCGACGAGCTCGCCGCGGTGCCGGGGCTGCCCCGCTCGGTGGCGGTGCGCATCAAGGAGCTGATCTGAGCATGGGCGTGGAACAGGCGCCGGTCTGGATCCTGACCGGGATGAGCGGTGCGGGGAAGGCCACCGCCCTGGCGGCACTGGAGCGGCGGGGGGCGCGCTGTATCGACAACCTGCCGGTGGAGCTGGCCGGGGCGCTGCGCGGCGGCGAGGGGCCGGTGGTGGCGGTGGTCGATGCCCGCCAGGGCGACGCGGTGCGCGGCTTCGTCCCGGCTCCGGGGGTGCGGGTGCTCTTCCTCGACGCCCGCGACGAGGTGCTGGTGCGGCGCCTCGCCGACAGCACCCGCCCCCATCCCTGCGCCGGGGCGGGCACCGGGCCGGCGGCGGTGGCCGCGGAGCGGCGGCTGCTGGAGGCGATGCGTGCCGCCGCGGACGTGGTCGTCGACAGCTCCGCCCTCGACGCCGCCGGGCTCGGCCAGCGGGTCGTCGAGGCGATCGCCCCCGAGGGCGGCGACCCCGCCGGCTTCGCCGTGACCCTCTCCTCCTTCGGCTTCAAGTACGGCCCCCAGCTCGAGGCCGACTGGGTGGTGGACGCGCGGATGCTCCGCAACCCCTTCTGGGAGCCGGAGCTGCGCCCGCTCACCGGCCTCGACCCGGCGGTGCGCGCGCACGTCCTCGACCACCCTCCCGGCGCCGAGTTCGTCGACCGGCTCGAGCAGCTGCTGCGCTGGACCATGGCCGCGATGGCGGAGCGGCAGCGCACCCGCCTCCATGTCGCCGTCGGCTGCACCGGGGGGCGGCACCGCTCGGTGGTGGTCGCCTCCGAGCTCGCCGGGCGGCTGCGCGGCGAGGGGATGACGGTGGCGCTCCGTCACCGCGACGTCGAGCGTCCCGATCCGCGATGAGGCGCCGCTGAGTGGCGCCGCGCCGCCTCTCCTTCACCGCCGAGGTGGTGGCCGAGCTCGCCCCCCACGTCCCTCCGCTGCCCTGCTGCCGCGCCGCCCTGCTGGTGGGGATGGCCTGGGCCGGCGAGCCGGGCGTACCTCACGGCGGCTCGGAGCTGGTCACCACCCGGCTGGTGGCCGCGCGCGCCGCCCTGGGCACCCTCCGTGCCGACCGGCTCCAGGCCCACGTCGAGCGGCGGCGCACCGCCCGGCGGGTGCGCTACTCGGTGCGGGTCGGCGGCGAGCCGCCGCCCGCGCTCGACAGCTCCGAGCGGCTGTCCCCGGGGGCGTGCTGCGCCCGGACGCTGCTCCGCGGCGCCTTCCTGGCAGGGGGCGCGGTCAGCCATCCGGAGCGGCCCGCCCACCTCGAGATCCTCTGCCGCTCGGAGGGCGCGGCCGGCGGTCTCGGCGCCGCCTTCCACCGGCTCGGGGTCGAGCCCTCCCTGGCGGAGCGGCGGGGACGGTGGATGGTGACGGTGCGCGCCGGCGAGGCGGTGGGCGCCGCGCTCAGCGTCATCGGCGCCCAGGGTGGCCGTCTCCGCTACGAGGAGGGCCGGGTGGTCCGCGAGATGCGCGCCGGGGTCAACCGGCGCATCAACGGCGAGACCGCCAACCTGCGGCGCACCGCCGACGCCGCGGTGCGGCAGGTGGAGGCCGCGCTGCACCTCCGCGGCGACCCGACCCGGTGGGAGCGGCTGCCCCAGGGGCTCCGCGAGGCCGCCGAGCTGCGCCTGCGCCACCCCCAGGACAACCTGGAGCGGATCGCCGCGCTCGCCGGGGTGAGCCGCTCGGCGATGGCCGGCCGGCTCCACCGGCTCACCGAGTCGGCCCGGCCGCTCTGAGATTTCCTCACCCGAACCCCACCGGTGGGGGAGGCTCGGCACGGGGGGTGGATGCTAGGCTCACGACGCCCTCGTAGTACGGAGTCGTGATCGGCGCGCTGGGGGGATACAGGGAGACGGTTGTGGGCGTGAAGATCGGCATCAATGGCTTCGGGCGCATCGGACGCAACGTCTACCGCGCCCTCCAGGAGCGTGGCGGCGACCTCGAGGTGGTGGCCGTCAACGACATCACCGACCCGCGGACGCTGGCCCACCTCCTCAAGCACGACACCATCCTCGGCGCCTACCCCGGCACGGTCGCCGTGGACGGCGACCACCTGGTGGTCGACGGCAGGCGCCTCCGGGTGCTCGCCGACCGCAACCCGGCCAACCTGCCGTGGGGCGACCTCGGCGTGGAGATCGTCATCGAGTCCACCGGCTTCTTCACGGACGCGACAAAGGCCCGCGCCCACATCGACGCCGGGGCCCGCAAGGTGGTGATCTCGGCACCGGCGAGCAACGAGGACATCACCATCTGCATGGGCGTCAACGACGCCGCCTACGACCCCGCCCAGCACCACATCGTCTCCAACGCCTCCTGCACCACCAACTGCCTGGCGCCGGTGGCCAAGGTGCTCCAGGAGAGCTTCGGCATCGAGAACGGTCTGATGACCACCGTCCACGCCTACACCAACGACCAGCAGGTGCTCGACGCGCCCCACAAGGACCTGCGCCGGGCGCGGGCCGCGGCGCAGGCGATCATCCCCACCACCACCGGCGCCGCCAAGGCGGTGGCGCTGGTGCTGCCCGAGCTGAAGGGCAAGTTCCACGGCATGGCGCTGCGCGTGCCCGTGTCGGACGTCAGCCTCGTCGATCTCACGGTGACGCTGAGCAGGGCGGCCGGTGCCGAGGCGGTGAACGAGGCGATGACCGCGGCGGCGAACGGGCCGATGGAGGGGATCCTCGCGGTGACCGACGAGGAGCTGGTGTCGGCCGACTTCCTCCACAACAGCAACTCGTCGATCGTCGACCTGCTGTCGACCATGGGCATCGGTGACCGCACCATCAAGGTGCTCGCCTGGTACGACAACGAGTGGGGCTACTCCTGCCGCGTCGTCGATCTCTGCAACCACATGGCGGCGAGGCTGTGAGGCCGCGGGGAGGGTCGCGGTGAGCACCGCGACGGCCGTGGCCAAGAAGGGCATCGACGACATCGAGGTCGGCGGCCGGCGGGTGCTGCTGCGCGTCGACTTCAACGTGCCCACGGAGGGCGACCGGATCGTCGACGACCGGCGCATCCGGGCGGCGCTGCCCACCATCGAGGCGCTGCGCGAGCGCGGCGGCCGGGTGGTGGTGGTCACCCACTTCGGCAGGCCCAAGGGGAAGGTCGACGACGCGCTGCGGGTGGCGCCGCTGGCGAAGCGCCTCGGCGAGCTGCTCGGCATCACCGTCCCGGTGGCCGCCGACAGCGGGGGAGAGGCGTCACGCGCGCTGGTCGACTCGCTCTGCCCCGGCGACGTGTGCATGCTCGAGAACATCCGCTTCGACCCCGAGGAGGAGACGAACGGTGAGCGGCTGGTCGGCCGCCTCGCCGCGCTCGCCGACCTCTACGTCAACGACGCCTTCGGCGCCGCGCATCGCGCCCACGCCTCCACCGAGGGCGTCGCCCACCGCCTCCCCGCGGTGGCGGGGCGGCTGATGCAGCGCGAGCTGGAGATGCTCGGCAGCGTGCTCGGCTCGCCCCGGCGGCCGCTGGTCGCCATCGTCGGCGGGGCCAAGATCTCCTCCAAGCTCGGGGTGGTGCGCAGCCTGCTCTCCCGGGTCGACACCCTCTGGGTCGGCGGGGCGATGGCCTGCACCTTCTACCGCGCGCTGGGCGAGGAGACCGGCACCTCGCTGGTCGAGCCCGACCAGGTCGACACGGCGATGTCGCTCCTCGAGGAGTCGCGCAGCGGTGGCGGCGCCGACCTCCGGCTCCCGGTCGACATGGTGGTCGTCGCCGAGCCGAAGCCGGGCGCGGCCACCGAGGCGGTGGCGTGGAAGGCGATCCCCGCCGACCGGATGGCGGTCGACGTCGGCCCCGACACCGTGCAGCAGATGGCGGAGAGCTGCGCCGGCGCCGGCACGATCGTCTGGAACGGTCCGCTGGGCATCTACGAGATCGACGACTTCGCGCGCGGCACCCGCGCCGTGGCCGAGGCGGTCGCCTCCAGCCGGGCGACCAGCATCATCGGCGGTGGCGACCTCGCCGCCGCCCTCGACACCCTCGGCGTCGCCGACCGGATCACCCACGTCAGCACCGGCGGTGGCGCCACCCTCGAGTTCCTCGAGGGCCGGACCCTCCCGGGCGTCGCCGCCCTGCTCGACCGCGACTCGTGAGCGGGATCCCACGGCGCCCGATGGTGGCGGGCAACTGGAAGATGAACACCACCGTGCCCGAGGGCATCGAGCTGGCGCGTGCCATCGTCGCCCTCGACCGTCCCGCCGAGGTGGAGGTGGCGGTGCTGCCGCCCTTCACCCATCTCTGGCCGGTCTGCGACGAGCTGCGCGGGAGCGGCGTCCTGCTCGGCGCCCAGAACTGCTTCTGGGAGGACGCCGGCGCCTACACCGGCGAGGTCTCCCCGGCGGCGCTGGCGGGCTGGTGCGACCTGGTGCTGATCGGCCACTCGGAGCGCCGCCACGTCATGGGCGAGACCGACGACATGGTGGCGCGCAAGCTGCGCCGCGCCCTGGCCCATCCGCTGCGGGTCATCCTCGCGGTCGGCGAGACCCTCGAGCAGCGCGACGCCGGGACCACGCTCGAGGTGATCCACCGCCAGCTCGACGCCGCCCTGGGCGGCCTCGACGCGGCCGCACTCGAACGGATCGTGGTGGCGTACGAGCCGGTCTGGGCGATCGGCACCGGCCGCACCGCCACCCCCGAGCAGGCCCAGGAGGTCTGCGCCGCCATCCGCACCCACGTCGGCGGCATCGTGTCGACCGAGGCGGCGGCGGCGCTGCCGGTCCTGTACGGCGGCAGCTGCACCCCCGACAACGCCGCCTCGCTCCTCGCCGAGCCCGACATCGACGGCGGCCTCATCGGCGGAGCCAGCCTCAAGCCGCAGGGCTTCGGGGCCATCGTCGCCGCGGCCGCCGCCACCGTGAACGCTACAGTGGACGGGTGACCGCCGGACCCTGCGTTCTCGTCGTCTGCGACGGCTGGGGAGAGAATCCCGACACCTTCGGGAACGCCATCGCCGCGGCGCAGACCCCCCGGGTCGACGCCCTGCGCGACCGCTGGGCCTGGACCACGGTCGCGGCGAGCGGCCTCGCGGTCGGCCTCCCCGACGGGCAGCAGGGCAACAGCGAGGTCGGTCATCTGACCATCGGCGCCGGCCGGGTGCTCTTCCAGAGCCTGCCGCGGGTGACCCTCGACATCGAGCAGGGCGGCTTCTTCACCAATTCCGCGCTGGTGGCGGCGGCGGATCGTGCCCGCGAGCGCGGCGCCGGCCTCCACGTGATGGGGCTGATCTCGCCGGGCGGGGTCCACAGCCATCTGGACCACGGCCTCGCGGTGATCGAGCTGGCCCGCCGGCAGGGGCTCGACCGGGTGTACGTCCATGCCTTTCTCGACGGTCGCGACGAGCCGCCGTCGAGCGCCGCGGGGTTCGTGCGCACCTTCGAGGAGGGGCTGGCCCGCATCGGCACCGGACGGGTGGTCACAGTGAGCGGCCGCTACTACGCGATGGACCGCGACCGTCGCTGGGAGCGCACCGCGCGCGCCTACGAGGTGATCGCGGGCGCCGGCGACGGGACCGCCGAGAGCGCGGTCGAGTACATCGAGGCGCGCTACGCCGCCGGGGTCACCGACGAGTTCATCGAGCCGGTCTCGATCGTGCCCCCGGGGTCCGAGCGGGTGCGCATCGAGGACGAGGATTCGGTCATCTTCTTCAATTTCCGGCCGGACCGCGCGCGCCAGCTCACCCACGCCCTGGTCGACGAGGAGTTTGACGGCTTCGCCCGCTCGCGCCGTGTCGCCGGCCTGCACATGGCGGCGTTCTCCGAGTACGAGGGCGGCCTGCCGGTGGCGGTCGCCTACCCCACCGAGGACGTGCGCGAGACCCTCGGCGAGGTGGTCAGCGCCCACGGGCTGCGCCAGTTCCACGTCGCCGAGACCGAGAAGTACGCGCACGTCACCTACTTCATCAACGGCGGCCGCGAGGAGCCCTTCTCGGGTGAGGACCGGCGGCTGGTGCCCTCGCCCAAGGTGGCCACCTACGACACCACCCCGGCGATGAGCGCCGAGGCGGTGACCGAGGTGGTCCTCGACCGGATCCGCGCCGGCGACGACGCCCTCATCGTGGTCAACTACGCCAACCCCGACATGGTCGGTCACACCGGCGACCTCGCCGCCACCGTCACCGCGGTGGAGGTGGTGGACCGGTGCCTGGGGAGCATCGCCGACGCCGTCCTCGCCGCCGGCGGGTCGATGCTGATCACCGCCGACCACGGCAACGCCGAGCACAAGATCGACCCCCGCGACGGCTCTCCGCTCACCGCGCACACGACCAGCCCGGTCCCCGTGGTCCTCTGCGGCGACGGCGCCGGAGAGCTGCGCGCCGGCGGTGGCCTCGCCGACATCGCGCCCACGGTGCTGGGTGTGCTGGGACTTCCCGTGCCCCCCACCATGACGGGGCGCGACCTCCGCGACACCGCCACCGACCTGTGACCCGCGCGTCCGCAAGATGCGGGCGCAACGGTCGTTCCCCCATACGGGTTCGTCCCGCTTGCAGCTGGGTGTTGGTCTCTGGGGGTCGGTCTCGTGCGCGAACGTCGCGGACATCGTGGTGCGCTGCTGCGCGCCGCAGCCGGGGTGGTCACCGCCGCCGTGCTGCTGGTCGCGGCGCGGCCCTTCGTCGCGCTGAGCGCGCCCGCCGGCTCGGTGCCCTCCTTCGGCGTCGACATCGTCTCCAAGGGGGCCGAGGTCACCTGGACCGTGGTCGATCCGTTCACCACGCCGATCGAGGCGGCGGTGGTCCAGGACGGCTCGTCGCGGTGCTTCGGCGGCGGCGACCAGGGCAACCGCTGCTTCGAGCACATCGGCTCGATGGTCGACCGCCACCACGCCGCCGCCGGCTTCACCGCGAACTACAACAACGGGGTCGACATCCTCGGCCTCGCGGTGGTCGACCATCACGCCTGGGCGACCCCCGACCCGCACACCACCTCGCTGTGCGTCGGCGACGCCATCTCCGGGGCGACCCGGCCGACCGTGTCCATCACCAAGGACGCGGACGCCACCCGCTGTCGCACCGCGGTCTCCGGCGAGCGGGTGGTGGCCGACCGCCAGGTGAGCATCGAGGGCCTGGCCGACGACGGCCGGAAGGGCGCCTTCTGGTGGAGCGTCGAGCACACCTCGGCGGTGCAGCGCACCGTCGTCGGGCTCGAGCAGGACGGCACCCTCCTGGTCGCCGTGGTGTCCGCCAGGAAGAGCAAGGACCGCAATGGCATGACCCTGCCGCAGACGGCCCGCTGGCTGATCGACCACGGCGTGGTCGACGCCATCGCTCTCGACGGCGGCCACCAGGCCGAGGCGTACGTCGCCGGTCGCGGCTCGATCGTGCCGCTGCAGGCCGGCGAGCCGGCGGTCCAGGTCAGCCTGCTCCTCGGGCACACCGTGCCGGCGATCCCGGCGCCGCCGGTGCCCGTGCCCGCGCCTCCGGTCCCGGCCCCCGCGCCGGTGGCGCCCGCGCCGGGCCCGGCGACCCCGGCGCTGGCCCCCCGTCCCATCCCCACGCCGCGGGGTCCCGTTCCGGGCACCGGCGTGCTCGGCAGCGTGGTGCTGCCGCGGCTGCCCGAGAGCGGCGCGCTCTCCATCCCCGGCGGAGCCGGAGGCGGCCCGGGCGGCCTCTCCCAGTCCGTGACCTCCGGGTCCGGTGACGGCTCCGCGCCGTCGGCGGGGACCGGCGGCCTCACCGCCCGGTAGCGACGGAGCAGGGCGCTCACGGGTCGGAGCGCTCCCAGTCGGCCCGCATCGCGTCGAGCAGGGCGGCCGCCACCGGGGCGGACTCGAACCCGATGTCGAGCTCGTGGTTGCGCGTGAAGCCGCCTGCGGTCCAGTTGGCGCTGCCGAAGAGGACGCGGTGGGCGTCCGCGACCGCCGCCTTGGCGTGGAGCTTCTCGCCGTCGCCGCGGTAGAGGCGCACCTCGACGCCGGCGGTGCGGAGCAGCTCGGCGGACGCGTCGCTGGGCCGCTGCTCCGGGTCGAGCAGCAGGCGCACCCGCACCCCGCGGGCGTGCGCCCGCTCCAGCGCATGCACCACCGCGGTGTCGGTGAGCACGAAGAGCTCGAGGTCGAGGGTGGCACGCGCCCCGTCGACGAGCTCGAGGGCGAGCGGGTGGATGCCGGTGTCGGGCAGGGTGGTGGCGACCACCACCGCCGGGTCGGCCGCCTCGGGCGGGACGGTGGCCGCGCGCCCGGTGGTGGCCAGGTCGCGGAGGAAGACCCGCTCGAGGTTGACCGCGACGGGGCCTCGCACCAGGGCGTCGAAGTCGTGGTTGCGGTCGGAGGAGCTGCCCCAGTTGATCCCTCCGACCACGGCCGCGTCGCCGCCGTCCACCACCACGAGCTTGACGTGGTCGATCATCTGCCGCCGCACCGGGTAGAGCGAGACCGCGACCCCCGCGGCGCGCAGGTGGGCGGCGGCGGCCTCGCTCGCGGGGACCGACGGGTCGGTGATGAGGGTGACCTCGACCCCTCGCCGGTGGGCGTCCACGAGGTCGGTGGCGAGGTCGGCGCGGCCGAGCTCGTAGACCTCCACGTCGACCCGGTGGCGGGCGCTCTGGATCAGCCGCCGGATCGCCGGGAAGGCGACCACGCCCCGGGCGAGGATGGTGACCGTGTCGCCGCCCACGGTCGCGGGCGGGGCCGCCGCGCCGGGATAGGGATGGGCGGCGACGGCCGCCGCGGGCGCGCCGCGAGCGGGCCCGGGTCCGCACGCGGAGACGCTGACGAGGAGCACCAGGACCAGGGCGGCGTGGGGGAGGCGGAGGCGGTGGAGGAGTGCCATGGCGCGACCCTACCACTGGAAAGTGTTACTGTCAACGCATGACCACAGAAGAGATTGACGGGGAGGTGCCGCGGCGCGGCTATACTTTCCCGGCGCGTCCCGCGGAGGTTCGTTTGGGTGAAGACAGCTCTTTCAGTTCTCCAGGTCCTCCTGGCCGTCCTCGTCATGCTTGGCGTCTTGCTCCAGACTCCGAAGGCGAGTGGTCTCGGCGGGACGATCGGCGGCAGTGGGGATATCGGTGGCGGCTACCGTCGCCGTCGCGGCCTGGAGCGGAGCCTCCTCCGAGTGACCGCGATCCTGATCGGCCTGTTCGTGGTCCTGTCGGCGATCAACACGTACGTCGGGTCTCACTGAGTCGCGGACGGCGCCGCGCCGTCCAGTTCGCCATCGTCGCCGGGGTCGCCGGGGTCGCCGCGGGCGGCACCATCGCCGCCTCGACGTCGGCCTTCCGTCCGGCGGCGCCGGCCGACTACCGCGAGGCGGTGGTCGCGCCCCACCGCCCGCTGACCCTCGACCCGCTCTTCGGCCGCGACGATGCCGCGGTCCGCGACGTGGGACATCTCCTCTATCGCTCGCTGCTCCGGCTCGGCGCCGACAGCCGTCCCACCGGCGACCTCGCCGCCACCTGGACGGTGAGCAGCGACGGCCACACCTACGCCTTCGGCCTCCTCGCCGGCACGCGCTGGTCGGACGGCAGCGCGCTCACCGCCCGTGACGTCGCCGCCACGGTGTCGCTGGTGCAGTCGTCCGACTTCCCCGACGCCCAGCTGGCCGACGCCTGGAAGGACGTGGCCCTCACCGTCGACTCGCCGACCTCGGTGACGATGCGGCTGCGACGCCCCCGGGGCTCGTTCGCGGTCGCCGTCGCCGAGCTCCCCATCCTCCCCACCGCGGCGATCGCGCAGCCGGCGGCGCAGCTCGCCCGCACCGCGACCCGGCCGCTGCCCACCTCGGGTCCGTACCGGGTGACCAGCTCGGACGCCGCCACGGTGCGCCTGGTCACCAATCCGCATGGGCAGCGCGCCCCGCCGATGCGCACCGTCGAGCTGCGCCTGGTGCCGAGCTTCGAGGAGGCCCTGCGCCTCTACGCCGCGGGGCAGACCGACTCCGTGCTCACCACCACCGCGGGGCAGCGCGCGGAGGCCGCCGCGGTGCCGGGAACCCGCCTCCACGACATGCTCGGCTTCGGCACCGTGCAGCTGCTGTTCAATACCGCCGCCGGCCAGGCGGCGGGTCTCGACCAGCCGGCGGTGCGGCACGCGATCGCCTTCGCGGTCGACCGCCGCGCGCTGGTTGCGGCGGTGCTCCCCGGCGCGGGCGTGCCCCAGCCCGATCCCATCCCCCTGGGGGTGCGCTGGGTGCCCCACCCGGCGGTCCCGGCGGCCGACCCCGCGCTGGCGGCGCGGACGCTCGACGCGGCAGGATGGATCCTCCCCGTCGCCGACGGGGTGCGCATCCGCCAGACCAGCCGCCTCGACGAGCGCCTCATGGTCTCGGACGAGGAGCCTCTCCCCGCCGTCGCCCGCCACCTCGCCCGCCAGCTTCGCGCCATCGGCATCCAGGTCCGGGTCGACCTGGTGCGACCGGCGCTCTTCTACGAGATGCTCACCAGCCCGGCCAAGCAGTACGACATGGCGCTCGCCCACGTCGACAGCGGACCCGACCCGGATGTGAGCTCGCAGTGGCGCTCCGACGAGGTCCCCCCCAAGGGCCTCAACGTCACCGGCCTGAAGCCCGACTTCGTCTTCGACCGGGCGCTCGACCGCCTCGCCATGGAGACCGATCCCAGGCTGCGCCGCGCCGCCGTCGACGAGGTCGACCGCGACCTCGCCGCCAGCGCCCCGGCGGTCTTCCTCTACGCCCCGCTGGTCAGCGTGGCCGCCTCGGACAGCCTCGTCCTGCCCCTGCCCGCCTCCGGCACCAGCGCCCAGCGCTACGAGCTGATCGCCGCCTGGCGACGGGTCACCCGATGACCGCCGCGGCCTGTCGCAGGGAGGCGGGGATCGGGTAGCATCGGGAGCCGCCGCCGCGCCGGGATGGTGGAACTGGTAGACACGCAGCGTTCAGGGCGCTGTGCTCGTAAGGGCGTAAGGGTTCGATTCCCTTTCCCGGCACCAGATCCTGATACTGCAGCTGTCAGGATCGAGTTCGAGGGCGACGGCTGATGTCGGCCCCCTCTGCGAGACGGTCGGGGCTTGGGTCTGCGCTGTGGCGACGGCACATCCGGGCTTCTGCAGGCGCGTTCTGCGGTTGGGTGCGTTCGTCAGCGCGGCAGGTCTGCCTCGTCGCCCTCCCGAAGACCGGTGGCGGCCTCAGCGACGGGTGCGAGCTCCTCGCGGCCGTGCACGAGCTCGGTGGTCTGCGGTCGGAACACCGCCTGGGCGATGAAGGTGGGCACCAGCGCGGTGAGCACCACGACGGTGACGAGGATCGAGTACTGGCCACGGTCGATATACCCGTGCGTAAGGCCGAAGA
>JAQBPH010000517.1:0-7413 GCA_028287625.1 Chloroflexota bacterium
CCGGTGCCCACGTCGCCGAGGTCGGGGAGCCGGAAGCCCTCGGGAGCGCTCAGCGTGACCGCTGGCGTCGCGACCGCGATCGCCGTCTCCTGCATCGCCCGCACCCTCCCGGCAGCGGACCGCACCCCGCCACCCTCTTTGCCATACTCGGTGATAGCGATGCTACCAGATGATCACCAGCCGTTGTCCGTTGGTCAACCGGTCTTCCGGAGCTCCGCGGGGTCCTCGAGGTGCTCGCCGAGGGGACCGGCGCACATCGACCACCAGCCCACCGCCGGCGCCGGGAGATCGTCGTCGCCGCTGGTGGCGGGGGCCCGGCCGAGCAGGTCGGCGGCGGCGCCGGCGGAGCGGAGCTGGTGGGCGCGGGCCACCACCCTGGCCACACCGTGGAGGATCCGGGCGTCGTCGCCCAGCTCCTGGAGGAGGCGGACCGCCAGCTCGTCCACGGTGAGCGAGCCGCCGCGCCCGAGCACCTCCACCCCCTGCCACCGTCCGCCGAGCAGGGGGCCGTACATCGGTACGATGCGTCCCGGTTCGCTCATTGCCGTCTCTCCCAGATGCCATTTGCCAGGTGCATACCCGCAGCCTAGCGATGGACGCGGGCCGGCGCATTGGGCAGCCGGTTAACATCTGTGCGCTGACCGGTTGTGCAGCACGTCGTGCCGCTGCGCCTGAGGCCGGTGCGGGCGGGGGGCCCGCACCGGCCCGTTGGCCGACGCATCCACCTGGAGGAAGGCGACGCGAATAGCTGGTGAATAGGCCCCGCGAGAGGCTGCGGGCGTTCTCCGTTGGCGTCACGATCGTCAGCAACGCGAGGCTGTCGATCGGAGGGTGTCGAGGTCGATCATGCGCCCCCACGGCTCTCGGCGTCACCGGACAAGTCGCAAAACATCGGCGCAGCGGCGACGGACAAGCGCATGGCGATTCGGCACCTTGGGGCGCTGCGCACAAGATATGTGCATGCGCGATTGACAGCCCACCTCCGGCACCACCGGCTCAACGCGTCAAGCGTGGGGTGACCAAGGACACCTCGCATCGCGACGCCCGAGCGCGGATCCCCCACGCCCGGCGCGGTGCGCGGGCGTGGGGGGCGCTGTCTCCGCGGAGACTACATGTCGGCGGCTGACTGCCGACCGGTGGTGCTGAGCGGCAGGAATCCCGCGGGCAACGAGGATGACTGGTACCCGGGGGCCGTGATGAAGCCGATATAGTCAGTCGCAAGAGGCGGCGGAGCAGGGCTCTTCCGCGTGTACATGTGCTCATGGGAGAAGAAGGGGTAGGTGCCGGAGGCCACGCTGGGGCCACCCGGGGTGGCGCCGTTCAGCTTCACGGCGGTCACATTGGCGGCACCCGTCAGCGACGCGGTGCTGACGTAGGAGACGGCACCCGGCTGGCTGGAGACCGCCTGCATCACCAGCTGGGTCGAGTCCTCCTGGGCCGCCGGGGTGTTGGACTCGGGCACGCTGCCCATGACGCACTTGTCGAAGGCGAAGCGGGTGCCCGACCCGGCCTTGCGCTCGATCAGGGTGATCGCCTGGCTCTTGCCGCCGGCCTGGCTCCAGTTGGTGACCTTTCCGGAGAAGACGTCCTGCACCTGCTGGGTGGTGAGGTTGCTGACCCCGGTCCCGATGTTGGCCACCACGGTGAAGACCACGATCGCCACCTGGTGATCCTGCAGGTTGGCGGCGTTGACGCCCGGGGCGGCGGTGGCGGGGACGTCGGAGTCGCCGATGTCCGAGGTGCCGCCGTTGACGTTCGACAGGCCCGTCGACGAGCCGCCGCCCGAGACGGTGATGGTCGCCCCGGCGCACTGGGCGTGGTAGTCGGTCGAGGCCTTCTGGGCCAGCGGCTGCAGGGCCGTCGATCCGCTGGCGGTGACGCTGCCGTTGACGCAGGCGGCATGGGCGGTGGGGCCGGCGACGCAGCTGATGGAGCTCCAGCCCGCGATGGCCAGTCCGGCGGCGACCATGCTCAGGGCGCGATGAGATCTCATACTCGTTCCTTCCTCCTCTCTCTGGCGCCGGCAGCAAAGGCCGGCGCGACAACCGAAATCTCTCACGCGTATCGTGCAACGGGCGGGATTGTGGGCGCTATTGCACTTCGGTTAAGTGGCGGTTAAGGCGCGGCGCCGGGAACGCTGCCCCGTGTCGAGGCGCGGGGGACGGATGGGTCCCGCGCCCCGACGGTCGGGGGGCGTCGTGGAGGGCGGTGGGTTCACTCACCGCCGTCATAGGCTAGAGACGCGTCGCCGGCATAAAACCTGCAGTCCTGGCGACTGGTTAAGGCGAAGAGGCATTGCTGGTTAACCATTGGGGCGAAAGCGCGGCGAAAGCCATGATCCGGTGCCCGCCGGACTGTTTCGACGCAAGTTCGGCCAGAAGAACTCGTTGCGCATCTGTCAGCGAACGAGTCGACCGGAGTGCACTGCCGCCGGCCGTCCAGAAGGAAGGGAGAAACAGGGAAATGAACCGTATACGAGCGGGCGCTGTCGCGCTGCTCCTCACCGCCGGCACCGGGCTGGCCGTGACCGGGATGATCAGCCCGGCCTCGGCCGCGTCCACGCCCGCGCCAACCCCGGCGCCGGTCGTCACCACGGTCTCGCCCGCCGAGAGCTTCGTCACCCACGCCTACTACGACCTCGTCAACAAGCCGGCCGACGCCGGCGGCAAGGCCTACTGGGTGGGCCAGGTGAACGCGGGCAAGAGCCACACCTCGGTGGCCTCCGCGATGATCAACACCAACGACTACCGCACCCGGGTGGTGGCCGACGCGTACCTCGCCACCCTCGGCCGCTACGTCGACGCTCCCGGCCTTCAGTTCTGGACCGGCTACCTGGCCAACGGCGGCCACCTCGAGCAGCTGACCGGCTCGCTGGTCGGCTCGAGCGAGTATGCGGTCCAGTTCGGCCCCAACTACGACTCCTACGTCAAGGCCGTCTACCAGACGCTCCTGGGACGCGGCACCGACCCCGCCGGCCAGGCCTACTGGGTCGGCCGCCTCTCGGCCGGCGACCCCATGTGGCACGTCGCCGCCAGCGTCTCCCACAGCTACGAGTGGTACCGGAACGAGGTCGTCTTCGACTTCGTGCACTACCACAACGGTTTCCCCGACGGGCAGGGCCTCGCCTACTGGGCTCATTCCCTGGAGTCGGGAATGAACGACTCCACCCTGGTCGCCACGCTGGTGGGCAGCCCGACCTACGCGAGCTGGGCCGCCACGCACCCCTGATCACGGCGTGGAGGGGCCGGGCCGCGGCCCGGCCCCTCCCCTCCCCTCCTCGCGGCGGTCTCCGACCACTCCTCCGGGCCATCGGCCGCAAAGACGACGAAAGCCACTCGCACTGCAATCGTCATCACCTCGAAGACTGCGAAAGCCACCAGTTGTTAACTGGTGGCGCAGCTGCAGTTAACCGCTGTTGCTGATCAGCCGGCGCGCCCTCTCCCACTGCAAGCTGCGCACAGGCTCGGACGTCAGACAACGCAGGAGAGCCGTGCCCGCCACCCCGTCCCAGTCGCACGCACCTGCGTGCCGGGGCCGGGCACGCGCTGAGGAGGAATGGCATGAGATTGCCGGGTCCCCATGCGTTCACGGGCTGGCGGCGCGTCGTGCTCCCCGTGGCGATGCTGAGCGTCGCCACGGCGGTGTCGACGGGGCTGGCGTCGACGTCCGCCTCGGGCGGCGGTCCGGGCGGGTCGAGGCCGGTGCTCGTCGACACCAACGCGCCCGACCCCGAGGTGGAGAACCAGGCCGCGACCCTGGTGCTGGCGCCGGCGAACGACGACAACTTCACTCCCCCCGGGGCGTGCGGCGGGACCACCGTGGCACCCTCGCGCTGCACTGCGGCGGTGTGGGTGGTCACGCCCTCGTCGCACACGCTGTCGTACTCGACGACGGCCTGCTCGACCAGCCCCAGCCTGCAGGCGCTGGTGCTGACCGCGAACAACATCCCGGAGTGCAGCGCGACCCCGTTCGTGCCGGCCGCGCCCGCGCCGGCGGCTGCTCCGGCGCCGGGAGCTCCCGCCCCGGGAGCTCCCGCTCCGGCTCCGGCGCCGGTCGCGGCTCCCTCGCAGACCGCGATCACGGGGTTCCCGGGAGCCCGCTGCATCCCGTCCGCCTGCCGCCTCTTCCTGGTCCTCGCCCAGGCCGACGGCGACTTCAACGCCCCCGGCCTCTGCGGTGGCACCGCCGACATCATCGCGCCGTGCATGGTGGCCTCCTTCGACACCGTGGGCGCCGTGGGCGGCGCCACCATCGGCCAGCCGAACGTCGCCTGTCCGGCGAGCGGCGACGCCACCGTCGCCTGCACCGCAAACCCCGCGTTCTTCCCCGCGAGCATGAGGCTGACCCTGCCGGCCAAGGCCACCGCGGCCCCGGCGACCCCGCCGGTCCACGGCCCCGAGGTGCTCGCCCAGGCGGCGACGCTCGTGGTCACGCCGGCGGGCGACAACGGGTTCGACCCTCCGAACACCTGCGGCACCTGGGGCGTCAACCCGGTGGCGCGCTGCACCGCCGCGGTGTTCAGCCTCGCCGCCACCGACACCAGCGCCGCCTATGCGAGCGCCTCCTGCCCGATCGACATCGCCGCGGACGTCGCCCCGTGCACCTCCGCCGCCTTCCAGCCGTCGGTCGGCGGCTCCGCGCTGTCGAGCCTGCCCGGCACGCTGTGCTACGGCGCCGTGCCTGCGGCCACGGCGGCGGTGCCGAACCCCGCGGCACCGGTGGTCAACTGCCACGTGTTCGTCGTCCTCACCCCGAAGGACGGTGACCTCAACGCCCCGGGCATCTGCCTCGGGTACTTCCTGGTCAGCTCGGCCTGCACCATGGCGGTGGTCGACACCTCGACGGGCAACCAGGCGGGCGGCGCGGTGGTGAAGCTCACCAGCACGAGCCTCTGCGTCGAGCCTCCCGGCGACCCCGACATCTCGCTCGCCTGCACCGCGGCGAGCTTCGCGCCCAAGGGCATCACCTTCACCCTGCCGAGGTCCTGACCCCGGCGTCACCAACCGACGGCGGCCGGCCGGGGGAGACCCCGACCGGCCGCCGGTCCGGTTGACGGCACTCGAGACCCGGGGGGACGGATTGGATGGGATCCCCGGGTCTCGAGCAGGAGGTTCTGTGGTGGGGGGAGTGGGGCGGCCTCTCGGTCCCGCCCCACTCGGCGTGGTTGTCGGACTACTGGTTGCTGCCGAGGACCGGGTCCTCGGGGATGTGGATGGACACGGGGCCGTTGGTGGCGAGAAGCGCACCGAGGGTGCCCGCGGCCGGAGGCGACGGCGGGACCACCGCGCCGCCCGCCACGCAGGTGTCGGTCACGTCGGCGTCGAAGCCCGGCTGGTTGGTCACGGGCGTGATCACCGGCGCGGCGCCGCTCGGGCAGACGGGGGTGGAGCTGCCGACCTTGACGTCGTCGCCCTCGTGACGGCCCTCGGTCCTCACCGAGAGGAGCAGGCAGGGGCTGCTGACGCTGGTGGTCGCGTTGCTCAGCGTGCCGCAGGGATTGTTGGCGTTGAAGTCGCCGTCGATGCGCGTGAGCACGACGTAGATCCGGCACGCGACCGCGGGGAGGACGCCGTTGACCGGGGCCGCGGGCTCCGGCGCGTGGCAGGTCATCGGCGGCAGGCTGTGGATCGCCGTCTGACCCTTGGAGGGGCTGAACGGCTGCGCGAAGCAGGGGTCGCCCTGGTTGTTGCCGTGGCTGTGGCCGGAGGTGGAGACGTCGAAGGTGCAGCGGGTGTCCGGGAACTGGACGTCACCGCCGGCGAAGCCGACGGGGATGTTGATGATCTCCGCGGTGCAGCGGTTCACCGGCTTGATGCCGTCGATGGAGCACGCGTTCGGCGGGTCGAAGGAGAACTGTCCCACGGGCGCGAGCTCGTAGCTGATCGCCTGGTCCGCCACCTCGGTGCTGTGCTGCGGGAGCGCCGCGACCGGGGTCTGCAGCTCGGGGTTCGGGGTCATCGCCGGCGGGAGGGTCATCGACATGTCCGCCGGCTTGAAGGGCAGGTTGGTGCACGACTCGCCGATGTCGCCGATCGGCGGCAGGCTGAGGTTGGAGTCGGTCGGGCACCTGTTGTCGCTGAACTGCAGCAGCTGGCCGCCGGGATTGGAGGCGACGCCGCCGGTGGTGATCACCGCCACGGTGCACGGGGCGGTGAGGTAGAAGGCGGCGGAGCAGAGGCCGGGAGTGTTGAGGTCACCGTCCTTCTGCGTGAGCAGCATGAAGAGCCGGCAGAGGCCGGGCGTGCAGCTGGTGCCCGCCCAGTCGTGGACCGCCGTCCTCCCGGCGGCATCCGTCGCCTTCGTGAGCCCGGTGTTCACCGAGGCCAGGAAGGCGGGGGCGGTGCACGCCTGAAGCTTGTCCGGCGACTTCAGCGAGAGGACCTGCAGGCCGGCCGAGGTCGGCGTCGGGAAGCCGGTCACCGGGCAGGGGGTCGAGGAGTACTTGAGGTCCTTCCCCTGCTGCGAGTTCGGCGTGAAGATCGCCAGGGTGCAGCGGGTCTGGGACACGCTCAGCTTGGTGGCCGAGAAGGTGCCGGTCGTGGCGCCCGGCGCGGTCAGCGTGGACGGAGCGCCGCCGCAGGTGTTGTTCGGCTGGAAGTTGTCGTCGCTCTTGGGAGCGAGGACGAAGCTGATCGACTGCGCGGTGATCTCCGGATCGGGCGCGTTCGGGTCGGAGGCGACGGTGCCACCCCCACTGGAGGCGAGGGTCGTCCCCCCTCCGACGGTCAGCGCGACGCCGAGGCTGACCACTGCCAGCGGCAGGGCCAGGCGGCGCAGCGTCTTGGATCCCCAGATGTTCATTGTTCCCTTCCCCTGGTTGCGGAATCTCTCTGTTCGGGAGGGGCGGGATCGGTGTCGATCCCGCCCCACGTGTTCGTGTGGGTGGCCCGTGGGCGGCGGTGCCGCCGGCGGGTCAGTTGCCGAGGGTCGGATCCACGGGCAGGGTGACCCTGATGTCCGGGATCGGCAGGTACGCGGGCGAGGTGCAGTCGCCGTTGATGTCGATGCCGTTGACCGGGCAGGTGTCGGTGCTGAGGCCGACCACGTCGCCCTCGTGACGGCCGGAGGTGTCGACCACGCCCAGCGCGCAGGGGCTGGAGATGTTGGTGAAGCTGCTGCAGAGGCCACCGGGGTTGAGGTCGCCGTCGACCCGCGTGAGCATCACGTAGATGCGGCAGCCGACCTCGGTGCTGTTGGGCTGGACCTCGGGCAGCGCCGCGAGGCAGAGGGTGCCCGCGGGGTAGTTGTGGATCGCGGTGTTGCCCATCGACACGGTGTAGGGGGCGGCGACGCAGGCGCCCTGGGGACCGGAGAGGTCCAGGCTGCACTTGGTGTTCGAGTAGCCGATGTCACCACCGCCCTCGGGAACGTCGAGGATCGCCGCGGTGCAGCGGTTCACCGGCTGGAGCCCGA
>JAQBPH010000523.1:0-3990 GCA_028287625.1 Chloroflexota bacterium
ACCAGCGACCCCGCGGGCACCACCGCCGTGGCGGGGTCGAAGCGGAGGTCGCGGGCGGTGATGCGGAGCTGCTCGCCGCCGGGGTTGCCGCCCGCGGTGGTCCCGCAGCCGGCGGCGACGAGGCCGAGGCCGAGAACCGCGGCGGCGGGGGCGCGGCCGGTCACACCACCAGCACCTCGACCCGGTCGCCCGCCACCCGCGACCGCAGCCGGGGAAGGGGGGAGGTGAGGTACTCGCGGTCGATGGGGGCGCCCTGGAGGTCGAAGGAGGCACCGTGGCAGGGACAGAGGAGGCTCCTGGCCCGCGCCTCGAGGAGGCATCCCATGTGGGTGCAGACCGCCGAGAGCGCGTGCACGCTGCCGTCGGGGTGGGGCACCAGCACCCCCTCCACCGCGCCCGCCCGGAAGCGCCGGGGGTGGCCGTCGGCGAGGTCGGCGAGGGTGGCGACCGGCTGCCACGTGCCGGCGGCGGGCACCAGCTCGCCCTGGGTGCTGTCCTGGTCGGCGCGGCGCACGCCGAGGTCGACGGCCACCCCCGCGGCGGCGGCGGCGGCGATCCCGCCCCCGATCAGGAAGCCGCGGCGGCTGGGTTCCCGGCGGGACCCGGGGCCGGCCTCGAGCTGCGTGCGCAGCCGCTCCTCGAGCCCGGACACGAACTCCGCCGAGGGCAGGTCGGTGGCGGTGCGGGCGCCGCGCAGCGAGGTGGCCACGTCGAGCAGCCGGGCCTCCTCGGCGCTGGCCTCGAAGCGCGGCGGGCGCCGGTCGCGGAGCAGGGCGTCGACGAAGCGGCGGGCACGGTTGCGGCGGCTCATGAGCGCTCGTCCGGCAGGTCGGCGGCGCGGCGGAGCGCCCGCCACTGCAGGACCTTCGCGTTGGCGACGCTGACCTCCATCTCGCGGGCGGTCTCGCGCACCGAGAGCCCGCGCAGGAAGCGCAGCTCCAGCACCCGGCGGTAGTGGTCGGGGAGGCGGGCCAGCAGGGAGGCGACACGGCGGCGGTTGGACGCCCCCTCGTCGGCGCCGGCGGGGGTCGGGGCGGGCACCAGGTCCTCGGCGTACTCGGCCATCTCCATCCCGTAGTGGGTGGCCCAGTGCTCGGCGAGCAGGCTGCGGGCGGTCGCCTGCAGGTAGGCGCGCGCCTCGCCCTCCGAGGCGGCGGGGCGCAGCCGGGGGAGGGCCTTCAGGAACACGGCGGCGGTGAGGTCCTCGGCGTCGGAGCGGTTCCCGCAGCGGGCGAAGACGAAGCGGTACACGGGCACCACGTGGGTGCGGTAGAGCGCCTCCCACCCGGAGGTGTCCTCCTCTCCGACGACGCGCAGCCGCGACGCCGGGTTGCCTGGCTCCATCGACCTCCGGTCTCCTTCGTCACGGGACGTCTCGGAGTCTCCTACTCCCGGGGGTTACGCGTAGCCCAGCGTCGCCCGCAGCACCCCGGACTCGGCGAGCCGGGCGACGGCGCGGGCGCGGTGGGAGACGGCGTCCTTCTCCTCGGCGCCGGCCTCGCCGAAGGTGCGGCCCAGGTCGGTGGAGAGGAAGGCGGGGTCGTAGCCGAAGCCGCCCGCCCCGCGCGGCTCGACCAGCACGCCGTCGCAGGAGCCGCGGGCGACGATCACCTCGGCGCCGGGCCGGGCGAGGGCGAGGACGGCGACGTAGCGCACCCTGCGGTCCTCGGGGCAGAGGCGCTCCACCTCGGCGAGCAGGCCCCGCAGGCGGTCGGCGTCGCTCGCCTCCTCGCCGAGCCAGCGGCTCGACCGCGGCCCCGGCCAGCCGCGCAGCGCCTCCACCTCGATGCCGCTGTCGTCGCCGAGGGCGCACAGCCCGGTGGCCCCGGAGACCTCGACCGCCTTGGCGCGGGCGTTCTCCTCGTACCCGGGACCGGGCTCGTCGACGTCACCCGCGAAGCCGGCCTGGTCGAGGCTCAGCAGCCTCCAGGGATGGTCGCGGAGGAGCCGCTGGAACTCCACCAGCTTGCCCGGGTTGCGGGTGGCCACCACCAGGGGCGCCCGGGGCATCACCGGCCGCACCGCCATCAGCCCCGGCCCCGCCCCACCGCCTCGCGCTGGATGGCGAAGAGCTCGTCGAGGCCGACCCGGGCGAGCCCCAGCAGCGCGTCCATCTGGGCGCGGTCGAAGGGCTCGCGCTCGCCGGTGCCCTGGAGCTCGACGTAGCGCCCGTCGTCGGTGCCGACGCAGTTCATGTCGGTGTCGGCGGCCGAGTCCTCGAGATAGTCGAGGTCGAGCCGGGGGGCACCGCCGACGATGCCCACGCTGACCGCGGCCACCTGGTGACGCAGCGGGTCGGTGGCGAGCAGCCCGGCCTCGCCGAGCCGTGCGATGGCCAGGGCGAGTGCCACCCAGGCGCCGGTGATGGATGCGGTGCGCGTGCCACCGTCGGCGACGAGCACGTCGCAGTCGAGGGTCACGGTGCGCTCGCCGAGCGCGCGGAAGTCGACGGCCATGCGCAGGGCGCGGCCGATCAGCCGCTGGATCTCCTGCACCCGCCCGTCGATGCGTCCCTTCCGGGAGTCGCGGTCGCTGCGGGTCAGCGTGGCCCGGGGGAGCATGGCGTACTCGGCGGTCACCCACCCCAGCCCGCTGCCCTTGCGGTACGGCGGCACCCGCTCCTCGATGCTGGCGGCGCAGAGCACCCTCGTCTCCCCGACGGTGATGAGCGCGCTGCCCTCCGCGTAGGGAACCGCGCCCACCTCGATGGTGGTGGGACGCAGCTGGTCGGGACGCCGGCCATCGGGACGCACAGGTTTCTACCTCAGGACGGTGGGGCCGCCGCAGCCGCGAGTGTAGTGATGCATGCTCTCGGCCCGGGCTGCTGGCACAATGCGGGGACGTGCCCATCTGCCCCTGCGGAGAGCGGCTGCTCCCCGACCATCGATTCTGCGGCGCCTGCGGGCGGGCGCAGCCCGTCGAGCGCGCCGGGCCGGAGCCGCCGGGGTGGACGTCGGTCCAGCAGCGCGCCGCCTGGGGGCTGCCTCCGCCGGCCCCGAGGCTGCGCCGCCAGCGTTCCGTGGCCGCCACCGTCGTCGCCACGGCGCTGGCCCTCGCCGCCGTCCTGGGCGTCGCCTTCGCCATCGGCTACCGCTCCGCCAGCCTGGCCCCGCAGGTGGTGGCGCGGTTCATCCCGGGCCCCTTCGCCACCCCGATGTCCTCGCTGGTGGCCCAGCCGCTCTCGGCGGTGGCCGACGGGGCGATGAGCCGGGTGGTCACCGTCGAGGTGGTGACCGGCACCGGGGAGGAGTTCGGCACCGGCTGGATCCTCGACAGCCGCGGGGACGTGGTCACCAACAACCACGTCATCGAGGGGGGCTCGGTGATCCGGCTGCTCGACAGCAACAAGCAGATGCACGCCGGCACCGTGATCGGCTTCGACCGGGCGCAGGACATCGCCGTGATCCGCTCCCTCGACCGGCTGCCCGGCGAGCCGCTGCCGCTGGCCACCGAGGGCGACGCCCCCCACCCAGAGCAGGTGGTGGTGCTGGCGTCGACCAAGGCGACCAATCACTACGACCGCACCGTGGAGACGCTGGCCCTGCTCCACCAGTCGATCCCGGTGCAGGGCGACGGCCAGCCGGGGACCCCGGGGGCGGGCGGCACCACCTACGAGGACATGATGGTGCTCCACGGCGAGCGGATCTACCGGGGCAACAGCGGCGGTCCGGTGCTCGACGCCTACGGACGTGTGGTCGGCATCATCACCCTCGCGAGCCAGTCGACCCCGCAGGCGTTCGCCATCCCGATCTCGCGGGTCGCCGGCCAGCTCCACGGCTACGCGGCGCGCAGCACCCCCGTCTCCTAGCCCACAACTGGAAGAATGCGCCGGGTTTGGGACGGGGGGGCCCGGGCGATAGTCTGGTACAGCCACCGACCCGCGCCCGCCGCGCACCATCCGGGAGCTCCGTGGACGACCGCACCTTCGACATCGCCGTGATCGGCGCCGGCCCCGCCGGGCTCGCCGCGGCCCTCTACGCCGGCCGAAGC
>JAQBPH010000533.1:0-4226 GCA_028287625.1 Chloroflexota bacterium
TGGCGGGATCAGTGATCCACACTGTCCCACGTATCCACAGGCCACTACTACTACTGTGTATACCCATCCCCTGATGGCTCCGCCATCCTCACAGAGCCGTATACCCCCGCGGCGAGCTCCGAGCCGAGTCGATCGCGAAGCGATCGCCGGCGTCCCCGCAGAGCGCCGTCGCCCGTCACCCCGCGTCCAGGTTGAGCGACTCGAGGACGGAGGCCCCGGGCGACTAGTCCCCGATGCAGCCGCTGAGGTCGCGCACCTCGAGGCCCGCAGGGCCGACGGCGACCCGCCGGACGTCGGCACCCAGGGCCTGCAGCTTGTCCTCGAGGCGCTCGTAGCCGCGGTCGAGGTGGTAGACGGCGTCGAGCTCGGTGATCCCCTCGGCGCAGAGGCCGGCGATCACCAGGGCGGCGCCGCTGCGGATGTCGGGCACCCTCACGCAGCCGCCGCGGAGCGAGGCCGGCCCGGTGACCACCGCACTGCGGCCGTCGACGACGACCCGGGCGCCCAGCTTGCGCAGCTCGGCGACGTGGCGGAACCGGTTCTCGAACACCGCCTCGCTGACGATGCTCGTGCCCTCCGCCTGGGTCATGAGCGCGACGAACTGCGACTGCAGGTCGGTGGCGAAGCCGGGGTGCGGCCAGGTGGTGACGTCGACCGGGAGCAGCGGCCCCCGACGCCGCACGCGCACGTGGCTCGAGCCCTCGACCACCTCACAGCCGGCGGCGCGGAGCTTGCTGATCAGCCACCGCACGTCGCTGGGCCGCATCCGCTCGACGGCGACGTCACCGCCGGTGGCCGCGGCGGCGACCATGTAGGTCCCCGCCTCGATGTAGTCGGTGGTGACGCTGTGGCGGGTGCCGTGGAGGAGGCCGCCCTGGCCCTCGATGACGATGAGCTCGGTGCCCGCCCCGCTGATCCGCGCGCCCATGCCGACCAGGCAGCGGGCCAGGTCGACGACGTGGGGCTCGCGGGCGGCATTGCTGATGACGGTGATGCCCTCGGCGAGCGACGCGGCCATCATCAGGTTCTCGGTGCCGGTCACCGTGGGCATGTCCAGGTCGATGCGGGCGCCATGCAGCCGCTTCGCCCGGGCGACGTAGGTGTCCCCCTCCTCGGAGACCACCGCGCCCATGGCCCGAAGCCCCTCGAGGTGCTGCTCGACCCGGCGCATGCCGATGTCGTCCCCACCGGGACGGGCGATCACCGCCTCGCCGGTGCGCGCCACCAGGGCGCCGAGGAGCAGGAAGGAGCCGCGGAGCCGGCGGCTGAGGTTGGCGGCGACCGTGGAGCCGGTCACCGCACCGGCGCGCAGGCGCCAGTGCGCGGGGGCGGGGCGCTCGACCTCGACGCCGAGGTGGCGGAGCATCGCGCCCATGGTCTCGATGTCCTCGATGTCGGGGACGTTGACCAAGTCGACGAGCTCATCGGTGAGCAGCGCCGCCGCCATCACCGGAAGGGTGGCGTTCTTGCTGCCCGATGTGGGGACCGCGCCCTCGAGGGGCCGTCCGCCTGCGATGCGCAGAAGTTCCATGCGGTATCAGAATATCCGAGTGGAGCGTTGTTATGTTCTGACGGGCCTGAACCGTTCGCTGCTCTCAGCGGACGGCGCCGGCGCTCGAGCCTGGGGGTACAACGGAGAACCGGGGTGACATGTTTCACCCGGCGAACAGATGGCCGTGAGCACCCGTCAGCCGTGGGGGGGGGTGCCCCCAGTCTATGTGCGGCCGCGGACGGCCTCCCCGCCCCGCGGCCGCTCCGTCACGCGCCCCTGACGCGCACGTGGCGCTCGCCGCGGTGCGTGCGTCAGGCACCTATGTGGGCGCTGCCTGCATCGACGGCGCCGCCCCCAGCTGTCAGGCTCCGGGCTTTACGCGCGGTTCATCGCGCCCCCAGGGGGGAAGGCTGTCGGCGACGAGGGAGCTGATGGCCTGGGGACGTCCCCCGACCATCGGACGCGTCAGCGTCCAGAGCGTCAGGCAGCGGGAGGAAGGACATGCCGGGAGGCCTCGAGGACGCCATCACCACCGGAGAGGCGGCGAAGCTCTGCGGACTGTCGCGGTCGACGCTGCGCCGCGCCGTGGCCGCCGGCCAGCTCAGCGCCTGGCGAACCCCCGGGCAGCACCTGCGCTTCACCCGGCAGGCATGCATCGACTTCCTCCGCGCCACCGGCGCGGCCGAGCTCGCCGGGAGGGTGGAGCGCCGCCGCAGCCCGGCGGGGAGCGACGGGGTCGGCGCAGGAGCGAGCCGCGCCGACTGAGGGGCCCGCTACTCCACGTGCGCCGTGGGCGGCGGCTCGCGCCGGTGACGCCGGCGCAGCTCGGCGACCCGCAGCCGCATCACCGCCCGCTCCAGGGCGAGGGCCGCGGCGGCGGTGTCGACGCCCTCGCGCTGCTCCTCGAGCAGCTGCTGCGCCCGCTTCCGAGCCTCCTCGGCACGGGCCTGGTCGATGTCCTCGGCGCGCTCGGCGGCATCGGCGAGGATCACCACCTTGTCGGGCAGCACCTCGAGGAATCCGCCGGCGACGAAGAGGAACTCCTCGTCGCCGTCGTTGCGCACCATCACCTCGCCGGGGCGCAGCGGGGTGAGCAGGGGGATGTGCTTGGGGAGCACGCCGAGCTCGCCCTCGACGCCGGGGGCGACGACGAAGTCCGCCTCCCGGCTGAGCAGCCGCCCCTCGGCCGTGACCAGCTCGACCTGCAGCTTCGCCATCAGCCCTTCTTGTCCGTCTTCTCGGCCTTGTCGGCCTTCTCAGCCTTGCCGGCCTTCCCGGCCTTGCCGGCGTTCTCGGACGTCTCTGCCCTGGGGGCGTCCTTCTTCCCGGCCGCGTCCTTCCGCTCGTCCTCGCCGGCCATGCCCTTCGCCTTCTCGACCGCCTCGTCGATGCTGCCGACCATGTAGAAGGCCTGCTCGGGAAGGTCGTCGTGCTTGCCGTCGAGGATCTCGGCGAAGCCGCGCACGGTGTCCTCGAGCTTCACGTACTGCCCGGGGCGGCCGGTGAACACCTCGGCGACGAAGAAGGGCTGGGAGAGGAAGTTCTGGATGCGCCGCGCCCGGGCCACGGTGAGCTTCTGGTCCTCGGAGAGCTCCTCCTGGCCGAGGATGGCGATGATGTCCTGCAGCTCCTTGTACTGCTGCAGGATCCGCTTCACCCCCTGGGCCACCCGGTAGTGCTCCTCGCCGACGATCCGCGGCTCGAGCACGCGGCTGAAGGAGTCGAGCGGGTCGACGGCGGGGTAGATGCCGAGCTCGGAGATGGAGCGGCTCAGCGACACGGTGGCGCCGAGGTGGGCGAAGGTGGTGGCCACCGCGGGGTCGGTGAAGTCGTCGGCGGGCACGTACACCGCCTGCACCGAGGTGATCGACCCCTTCTTGGTCGAGGTGATGCGCTCCTGGAGGTCGCCCATCTCGGTGCCCAGGGTGGGCTGGTAGCCGACCGCGCTGGGCATGCGGCCGAGCAGCGCCGACACCTCGGCGCCGGCCAGGGTGTAGCGGAAGATGTTGTCGATGAAGAGGAGGGTGTCGGCCCCGAGCTCGTCGCGGAAGTACTCGGCGAGGGTGAGACCGGTGAGGCCCACCCGGGCGCGCGCTCCCGGCGGCTCGTTCATCTGGCCGAAGACCAGCGCGGTCTGCGCGAGGACGCCCGAGTCCTCCATCTCGCCGTAGAGGTCGCGCCCCTCGCGGGTCCGCTCACCGACGCCGGCGAACACCGAGTAGCCGGCGTGCTCCTTGGCGATGTTGCGGATCATCTCCTGGACGATGACCGTCTTGCCGACGCCGGCACCGCCGAAGAGGCCGATCTTCGAGCCCTTGGAGAAGGTGCAGACCAGGTCGATGACCTTGATGCCGGTCTCGAGGATCTGGGTGCTGGTCTCCTGCTCGGCGACCGACGGCGGGCGGCGGTGGATCGGCCACCAGGCGGTGGGCTCGACCTGCTCCTTGCCGTCGATCGGCTCCCCGATGACGTTGAACATCCGCCCCAGGGTCTCCCTGCCGACGGGGACGCGGATGGGCGAGCCGGTGTCGCGCACCTGCACGCCGCGCTGCAACCCCTCGGTGGAGTCCATCGCGATGGTGCGCAGCATCCCGTTGCCGAGGTTCTGCTGGACCTCGAGGACCAGCCGGCTGCCCTCACGGACGACCTCGAGGGCGGTGAGGATGTCGGGGACGCGATCGCCCTTGAACTCGACGTCGACGACGGGGCCGATGACCTGCGCCACCCGCCCCAG
>JAQBPH010000539.1:0-4090 GCA_028287625.1 Chloroflexota bacterium
GCGAGCGCCGCCGGCGAGTGCCGGCGAGGGGGGGCGGGAGCCGGCATCGGGCGCGCCAGCGCACGATGTCTTGCGACCAGACGGGGGGGACGCAGTCCCCCCCGAGTCAAAACCGGCGGCAGAGCGGGTGTCCGCGAAACTCAACCGGCGGCAGAACAGCCCGGCATCTCCACCGGCCGCAGATCGCCGAGCGCCCTCCACCGGCGGCAGAAGCGGGCCTCTCCACCCGGCGGCAGATCGGCCGAGCAACTCCACCCAGGGGCAGACCGGCCGAACATCCCCTCGTTCGAGCCGGACGCGTCAGCTCAGCGGGACTCGACCAGCAACCGGATCCCGGTCCTCTCCTCGCCGTCGATGCTGATGTCGATGAACGACGGGATGCAGACGAGATCGATGCCCCCGGGGGCGACGTAGCCGCGGGAGATGGCGATCGCCTTGATCGCCTGGTTGATCGCGCCGGCCCCGATGGCCTGGACCTCGACCTTCCGGGAGCTGCGGATCACGCCCGCGATCGCTCCCGCCACGGCGACGGGCTTCGAGGTGGCCGAGACCTTGAGGATTTCCACGGCGGGTACCTAGGACGTTGCGGGAACGGCTTGCGGACGTGCCGGGCCGAGTGAGGCCCGGCCGGAGAGGAGTGGTGCGAGCGGATTCTCTGGAGCCCGAGCAGGAAAGTCAATTGCGGTCATTTCGCGTACTCGACGGAGCGGGTCTCGCGGAGCACGGTGACCTTGATCTGACCGGGGTAGGTGAGCTCGGTCTCGATGCGCTTGGCGATGTCCCGGGCCATGACCACGGCGGTGTCGTCGTCGACGCGCTCGGGGCGGACCATGACCCGGATCTCCCGGCCCGCCTGGATCGCGAAGGTGCGCTCGACCCCGGGCATCTCGTTGGCGATGGCCTCGAGCCGCTCCAGCCGCTTGATGTAGGAGGCCAGGGTCTCTCGCCGCGCCCCCGGCCGCCCCGCCGAGATGGCGTCGGCGGTGAGCAGCACGAAGGCGCCGATGGTCCGCGGCTCCTCGTCGTAGTGGTGGGCGCGGACGGCGTGGACCACGTTGGCGGGCCGTCCCAGCCGGGCGAGGATCTCGGCGCCGATGACGGCGTGCGACCCCTCGATCTCGTGGTCGACCGCCCGGCCGATGTCGTGGAAGAGGGCGACCTCACGAGCCTCGTCCTCGTCGGCGCCGATCTCGGCGGCGATCATCCCCGCCAGCGCGGCCACCTCGGTGCTGTGGACGAGCACGTTCTGCCCGTACGAGGTGCGGAAGCGCAGGGTGCCCAGCAGCTTGACCAGCTCGGGGTGGACGCCCTGGATGCCCGCCGCGAAGCAGGCCTTCTCTCCCTCCTCCTTGATCAGCAGCTGGATGTCCGCACGGCTCTTGGTGACCATCTCCTCGATCCGGGCGGGATGGATGCGGCCGTCGCTGAGCAGCTTCTCCAGGGTCATCCGGGCGACCTCGCGGCGCACCGGGTCGAACCCGCTGAGCACCACCGCCTCGGGGGTGTCGTCGATGATCAGGTCGACCCCGGTGGCCGCCTCCAGGGCGCGGATGTTGCGACCCTCGCGGCCGATGATGCGGCCCTTCATCTCGTCGCTGGGGAGCTGGACCACGGTCACCGAGGTCTCGCCCGACTGGTCGGCGGCGTGCCGCTGCATCGCGGCGATGAGGATCTCGCGGCCGCGCTGGTCGGCCTCCTCGCGGACCCGATCGGAGGCGGCGCGGATGCGCGCGGCGATCTCCGGGGTGAGCTCCGACTCGACCCGGGTGATGATCTCCGAGCGGGCCTCGCCCTGGGTGAGGGCGGCCACCCGCTCCAGCTCGGTGGTGATCGCGGCACGCTCGGCGTCGATCCCGCCGCGCAGCTCCTCGAGCTCCTGCTCGCGGCGTCCCAGCCGGTCCTCGCGGGAGTCCATCTCGTGGGCCCGGCGCTCCATCGCCTCCTCGCGCTGCGCCCCGCGCTGCTCGAGCCGGGCCAGCTCCGCCCGGCGTTCCCGGTTCTCGCTCTCCACCTGGGAGCGGAGCTTCAGCGCCTCCTCCTTGGCGGCGAGCATCATCGACTTGCGCTGCTGGTCCAGCTCGGCGAGGGTCTGACGGTGGCGCTCCTCGTCCTCGGCCCGGGTGGCCCGCTCGCGCTCGAGCTGCTTCCGGGTGTAGACGATGGCGCAGGTGAGACCCAACGCGGCCACGGCCAGCGCGATCAGGGCTACCAGCATCGGAGGGGGGACCTCGTGGTTGTGCGGGTCGTGAGGTGCTCGCCACCTCGCGTGGACGTCTGCGTTCCCAGGGGTGTGTGGGGCGGGTGCGGGGCGGGGACGCCGAGGTCCGGTGCTCCGTCGGCTGGGTGTGCCGACGCCTCCCTCCGGGTAAGCCCCGCCATTGTACGAACGCGTAAAGGGGGTAGGCGCAGAGGGCCTGTACCGGGCGGGCCGTGACCGGCGTGGTTGTACCCTTGCCGCGTGCCCAGCACTCTGCGTCAGGACGGCACCGCCGGGTCGCCGCCTGCGCAGCCTGGGGAGTCTCCCCCGCCGCGCGCCGGTGCGGAGCCGGTCGGCCGGGTGGCGGTCACCGCCCGCAGCGGGATGGAGCTCGGCGCCCTGCTCGCCGGCTGCGCCCTGCTCCGGGTCGGCGCCGCAGGCGCCGGCCAGGCGGTGCAGCTCGACCTCGTCGACCTCGGCGGGGGCCGCGCCAGCCACATCACCGTCGGCCTCGTGGGTGCCGCCCAGGCGGTCCCGGAGATGCTCCTGGCCTTCGCCCTCGCCCGCCTCGCCGACAGGTTCGGCCGCCGCCGCTTCCTCATCGGCGGCCCGCTCCTCGGGATGCTCGCGGTGCTGCTCCTCGCCGGCGCCCTCCACCCCGCGCAGATCGGCCTCGCCCGGCTCTTCGAGGGGGTGGGGGCTGCCGCCTTCGTCCCCACCGCGCTCGGCACCATCGCCGCCGCGACCTCCTCCGACCGAGCGGTCAGGGCGCGGGCCAGCGGCGCCTTCGAGGGGGCCACGCTGGTCGGCTACGCCGGCGGATTCCTGGTGGGCCCGCTCTTCTATCACCTGCTCGGCAGGGGATGCTTCCTCGTCCTCGCCCTCTTCTACCTCGCCGCCGCGCTGGTCTGCCTCCGCTTCGTCCCCACCATTCCGCCGCTGCCGACCAGCCCGGTCGGGGTGATCATGCGGGCGATCACGGGGCCGGGGCCGATCCGGGTCTTCATCCCCGCCTGGCTGGCGGTGAACACCCTGGTGGGCGGCTGGTACTTCAACCTCGCCTCGCTGCTCCGGCAGTCGCGCGACCCCTCGCAGACGCTGGTCCACGGCTTCGACAACCGGGTGATCTCGGCCATCCTGCTCGGCTGGGTGGCGCTCCTGATCCTCGGCATCGCGGTCTGGACGCCGGTGCTGCGGCGGCTCGGAGGGCCCTCGACGATGCGCCTCGCCATCCCGGGGGTCTACCTGATCGGCATCGGGACCCTGCTGATGAACCACCTGCCGCTGTCATGGGCCCCGGCCCTGCTGCCGATCGCCGCCCTCGGCGTGATGACCATCGGCGGCTTCGGGCCTGCCGCGGTGGCCTACCTCGCCGACTGCTCGGAGAGCCTGGCGGCCGACCGCTCGGCGCTGATGGCCTTCTACACCATCACCCTCGCCGGCGGCGGCGCCCTCGGCTCGGTGCTCGGCGGCCTCTTCGCCAAGTGGCTGCTGCTCGACGGCCTGGTCGTGCTCGGCGTGCTCTGCGCCACCGTCGCACTGGTCTCGCTGACCGCGGTGGTGCGCTACGAGCGGCGGCGCGAGGCGCTGGCCGGGCCCTCTACCCCCCGGTAGGCGCCGCCGCGGTGCCGTTGGCGGCCGGTGTGGCCGGCGTGGCCGGGGCGTCGGCGGCGGGCGGGGCGGGGAGCAGGCTGGCCCGGACCCGCTGGGCGATCTCTCCAAGCAGGTCGGGGTTCTGGCGCAGGAAGTCGCGGACGTTCTCACGTCCCTGGCCGAGGCGCATGTCGCCGTAGCTGAACCAGGCGCCGCTCTTCTCCACGATGCGGCTCTCCAGGGCGACGTCGAGGACGCTGCCCGCGTAGGAGATGCCCTCGTCGTAGAGGATGTCGAACT
>JAQBPH010000621.1:0-2526 GCA_028287625.1 Chloroflexota bacterium
ACCGCCGCGGCGGAGCCCGCCGCCCGCCCCCCACGGGCCCGGGCGCGCAGGTACGCCACGACCGCGGGGTGGAGCCCGAGGTGCTCCGCCACCGCCACCCGCATCCCCAGCCGCCCGGCCGCGGCGGTGGCCTCGCGCCGGATGCGCCGGGCGATCAGCCCCTGGTTGAGCAGGTAGGGGGCCACCACCGCGCTGGTCACCCCCTGCTCGCGCAGCCGCTCCAGGGCGGCGGTGACCGTGGGCGGGGCGAGCGAGGCGAACGCGTGGGCCACCGGGCGCCCGTCGGCGGCGTGGAGGCGGGCGGCCACCAGCCGGTCGAGGCGGCGGTTGGCGTGCGCCGAGCCGGTTCCGCGTCCCACCACCACCACCGCGTCGGCGCGGCCGCCGAGCTCGGCGTCGGCGGCGCGGACCCGCTCGCCGAGGGCGGCGAGCATCGCCGGCGCGGGCCGCAGCAGCGGGGCGCAGCGCCAGCGCACCCGGGGGTGGAGCAGCCGCGCGCCCCGGATCACCACCGCCATGTCGTCGCCGGCGTGGCCCGCGGGGAAGAGCAGCAGCGGCACCAGCCGCACCTCCCCGCCGCCGAGCCGGAGCGAGTCCGCGGCCGCGGCGGCGAGGGTGGCGAAGACCGGCTCGAGCTCGGGCGCCGGGTACTCGATGACCCCGCATCGCACCGGTGCGCCGGTGCCCGCGGCCACCGCCCGGGTGAGCGCGCGCAGCTCCTCGCGACCGGCCTCGTCCCGGGTGCCGTGGGCGACCAGCACCACCGGTGCCGGCGGGCTCACGTCGGCACCGCCGCGGCCGGGGTCATCCCCGCCTCGAGCTGCGCGTCCACCTCGGTGGCCACCGCGCGCAGCCGGCGCAGCCGTTCCTCGTCGGCGTCGTCCCAGAGCCCGCGCGCCGCCGCCTCCAGCAGCTTCTCCGCCATCGCCTTCAGGGCCCAGGGGTTGCTCCGGCGCACGAACTCCTGCGAGACCTCGCCGAGCACGTACTCGTCGGCGACCTGGGCGTACATCCAGCCCTCGACGATGCCCGCGGTGGCGTCGTACCCGTAGAGGTAGTCGACGGTGGCGGCCATCTCGAAGGCCCCCTTGTAGCCGTGGCGGCGCATCGCCGCCAGCCACTTCGGGTTGACCACGCGGGCGCGGAAGACGCGCCGCGCCTCCTCGGCGAGGTCGCGCACCCGGGCGCGGGCGGGGTCGGCGCTGTCGCCGAGGTAGGCGCGTGGCGCGGTGCCGGTGAGCGCGCGCACGCAGGCGATCATGCCGCCGTGGTACTGGAGGTAGTCGTCGCTGTCGAAGATGTCGTGCTCGCGGTTGTCCTGGTTCTTGATCGCCACCGCGATGCTGCTGAAGCAGCTGCGGAACTGCTCCTCGGCGGAGACGCCGTAGCGGCCGCGGGTGTAGGCATGGGCACCCCAGGCGGTGTAGACCGCGGCGATGTCGGCGTCGGTCCGCCAGTTGCCGGCGTCGAGCAGGGGCAGCACCCCCGCCCCGTAGGCGCCCGGACGGCTGCCGAAGATCCGGTAGCGGGCGCGCTCGGCGGCGGCGGCGGGGTCGAGGCCGGCGGCGGTGAGCGCCGCGGTGTCGGCACGGACGCGGGCGGCGATCGGGTTCGCGGCGCCGTCCTCGTCGAGCGCGCTGACCAGCTCGACCGCCTCGTCGAAGAGGTGCACGAGGTTGGGGAAGGCGTCGCGGAAGAACCCGCTCACCCGCAGCACCACGTCGACGCGCGGCCGCCCCAGCTCGCCGGGCGAGATCGGCTCGAGCCCGCAGACCCGGCGGTTCTCCCGGGTCCAGCGCGGCCGCACCCCGAGCAGCGCCAGCGCCTGGGCGATGTCGTCGCCGCCGGTGCGCATCGCCGAGGTGCCCCAGACCACGATGCCGACGCTGCGCGGCGGTGCGCCGGTCTCGGCGACGTGCCGCTCGACCACCGCCTCGGCGAGCCGGCTGCCCACCCGCCATGAGGTCTCGGTGGGCAGGGACTTGGGGTCGACCGAGTAGAAGTTGCGGCCGGTGGGGAGCACGTGGGTCATCCCCCGGGTGGGGGCGCCGCTCGGCCCCGCCGGCACGTAGCCGCCGCGCAGCCCGAGCAGCAGGTTGCCGATCTCGTCGGTGGTCCGCCGCAGCGCCGGCCACAGGGTGGTGGCGACGTGCTCCAGCGCCGAGGCGGCGTCCTCGGAGGGAACCGTGGCCTCAAGGAGAGCGGGGATGACGGCGGCGTCGAAGTCGGCGGCGGCGAGCTGGACGATGAGGTCGCGAGCGAGCGCGTGCACCGCCTCGACCAGGTCTCCGGCCACCCGCGGTGCTCCAGACAGATACGGCGTCAGCGCGGATGGGACCGCAGCGCCGCTCTCAGGGATGGGCGCGTCGCTCTCGGGGACGGGTACACCGATCTCCGGGACGGGCGCGCCGCTCTCAGGGAGGGGCACGCCGCTCTCCGGGACGGGCGCGCCGCTCTCCGGGACGGGTACGCCGCTCTCCGGGACGGGGACGCCGCTCTCAGGGCCGGTTTTTACCGGGGGGGAGT
>JAQBPH010000546.1:0-15663 GCA_028287625.1 Chloroflexota bacterium
ATGTTGCCCAGCAGCGCCTGCAGGATCGAGGCGGCGCGGATGTTCTGCACGCCGGTCGTGTGCTGTGTCCACCCCACCGCGTACGCGATGGCCGTCGTGCGGTCCGGGCCGGAATTCTCGGTGACCAGGTCACATACCTGGGCGAACAGGTCCTGCGGGACCCCGCAGATCTGCTCGACCATCTCCGGTGTGTATCGGGCGAAGTGCCGTTTGAGCACCTGGAACACGCAGCGCGGATGCTGCAGCGTGGGGTCCGTGTCCGGCGTGGGGTGGGCGGCGGCGCCGCCGGAACCGTGGGCCTCGCCGCGGCCGGCCTGCCGCACCAGGCGCCGGGTGCGGTGACGCTCGGCCTCGAGCTCGTCCCGGTCGCCGCTGGCGGCCTTGACCTCCTCCCCCTGGTAGCGCCAGGTGTCGAAGTCATAGAAGCGCTGCTCACGGTCGAGGCCGGAGAACACGCCGTCGAGATCCTCGGTGTCCGCATACTCCTCGGTCAGGATCGTCGACGCGTTGGTGTAGGCGAGGACGTACTCCTTGAAGTACCTCTCGCTGCGGAGCACGTGGTTGATGAGCCCGCCGACGAACGCGATGTCCGCACCCGCTCGGATGGGCACGTGCAGGTCGGAGACGGCGCTGGTCCGCGTGAACCGCGGGTCGACGTGGATCAGCGTCGCGCCGCGGGCCTTCGCCTCCATCACCCACTGGAACCCGACCGGATGGCATTCGGCCATGTTCGAGCCCTCGATCAGGATGCAGTCAGCGTTGCCCAGGTCCTGCTGGAAGTTGGTGGCCCCGCCGCGTCCGAATCTCGTCCCCAGACCGGGGACCGTGGCGCTGTGTCATATGCGCGCCTGGTTCTCGATCTGCACCACCCCGAGTGCGGTGAACAGCTTCTTGATCAGGTAGTTCTCCTCGTTGTCCAGGGTGGCCCCACCGAGGCTGGCGACACCCAGCGTTCGGCGAGTCCGAGCCCCGTCGACCTGCCACTGCCAGCCGGCCTGCCTCGCCGCGATGACCCGGTCGGCGATCATGTCCATGGCCGTGTCGAGGTCCAGGTCCTCCCACTGGGTGCCGAACGGGCGCCGGTACCTCACCCGGTACTGGCGGGCGTCACCGGTCGTCAGCTGCAGGCTCGCCGAGCCCTTCGGGCAGAGCCGGCCGCGACTGACCGGCGAGTCCGGGTCGCCCTCGATCTGCGTGACCCGGCCGTGCTCGACGTAGACATCCTGACCGCAGCCGACCGCGCAGTAGGGACAGACCGACTTGACCACCCGGTCGGCGGTGCGCACCCGAGGCACGAGCCGCTCGCTGCGCCTGCTCTTGACCGCCGCGCCAAGGCCGAGCCGGTCGTGCTGGGCCAGCTGACGGTAGACCGGCCAGGACTCGATCCAGCGGCGCGCATCCATCGTCAGGCCACCTCCTCGCCGCGGGCCCCGTCCGGGCGATGGGGGACCAGCGGGTCGTGCTGCCGGCCGGGGCCGGAGAGGTTGATCTCCTCGACGGTCTCGACGAGGGCGGGACATCGTGCAGCAACACTGGTCACGGTCGGCACCTCACCTGTCTGACGGATCCAGGCGGCGTGAATCCGGGGACAATGTTCACCTCGCGGCGAGGTGATCGCATCCGCGTGCCCGCAGTCGGGTCCCCAGTTCGTCCCCTGACATGGTCGGAGCCTCGAGGATCAGGGCTCAGGTCCCGACGCTCCTGCGTCGAGCAGCTTCTTGGCATCCGCGAGGGTCATGTCGGAGGCGGGGACGATCAGGTCGGACGCCCGGACGTCGTCGTGCGGCAGCCGCTCGCCCATGTCGTTGACGAAGGTCACCAGCCGGCGGGTCAGCCGGGCGAAGTCCTCGGCGCTGTCCCGCTCGATGGCGTGGGCCAGGTCCTCGTCCATGCCCTCGAGCGCGGAGCGGGCGTTGGCGGGGAGCCGGTACTGGTCGTCGCCGGCGATGCGCACCACGATGCCGGCCGCCTCCAGGCGGGGGCGCTCCTCGGGCGCCTCCAGCGCGAGCTGGCGCTTCATCTCCAGCAGCTGCCCGTCGACGGTGGACTCGGCGCTGCTGATGCGCAGCCGGGCCTCGAGGCCGTCGCCGGGGCCGAGAGCGTCGAGGGCGCCGCTCTCGGCGAGCTGGCTCACGGCGGCGGCGCGCGCCCTCATGTCCGCCACCCTGCCCTGGGCGCGGTCGATCATCAGCGAGACGTCGGCCATCTGCTCCGAGAGCCCGGTCACCCCCTCCATCGCCTTGGTGCTCGCCCTGGCCGCGGAGTACTGCGCCTTCATGGTCTCGCGCTGCCCGCGGAATGCCTCGACCTTGCCGCGGAGCTTCTCCCCCACCACCTCGAGCTGCTGCTCCTGCTGGCGCAGCTGCTCGATCTGCGGGTCGAGGCCGTCGATCTGGCCCCTGACCAGCTGGGCCCGGGAGAGCGCGGTGCGGGCGAGGTCGTCCTGGCCCTGCTGCACGGCGAGGCGAGCGTGCCCCTGGAGGGTCTCGAACTGCTGCTGCAGGGTGTCGCGCTGGGCCTCGAGGCGCTTCTGCGAGGTGAGCACGTCGGCGATGCTGCGGCGCACCGTCTGCAGGTTCTCGAGCATCTTCTCGTAGGAGAGGTCGAGGGCCTCTGCCGGGTTCTCGGCCTTGTCGAGCACCCGGTTGGCCTTCTGCTGGAACACCATCGAGAGGCGGCGGAACACGCTCACCCTGTCAAAGTACCTCGCCGCGCCGCGCGATTGCAGTCAGGGCGCGCTCCACCGCCTCCGCCGGCGAGCCGGCGACCAGCACACCCGGATCGGGCTCGGCGGCGCCGGGGCGGCGCAGCTCCCAGGTGTGCAGGCCCACCACCGGGCGGCCGAGGCGGAGGGCGAAGGCGATCTCGCTCAGGGTGCCGTAGGCGCCGCCGATGGCCACCACGGCGGCGCAGGCCCGGACCAGCAGCCCGTTGCGGAGCTCGCCGAGACCGGTGGGGATGGCGAGCCCGATCTCGGGGGCGGCGTCCCCGGGGTCGTCGCCGGGCAGCAGTCCGACGCAGAGCCCACCCGCCGCCCCGGCGCCGCGGGCGGCGGCCGCCATCACCCCGCCGAGGCCGCCGCAGAGCACCACCGCGCCGGCCTCCGCCAGCCGGCGGCCCACCTCCTCGGCGAGCCGCTCCTCCTCCGCCCCGGCCTGGCCCGGGCCGCAGACGGCGACCAGCACCGGCCGGGCCATCAGCCGCCGGCGGCGAGGTCGACCGGGGTGGGCGGCGCGACCAGCGCGGCGGCCCGCAGCGGCCGGTAGGTGCGGTGGGCGAGCAGGGCGACGGCGGCGCAGATCACCGCGGTGCCGGCGAAGAGCGCGCCCGCGGCCAGGTCGGCGCGGTGGTGGCCGCCGCGGATGGCGGCGGTGTACGCCGCCCCGGTGATCCCCAGCCCGAGGATCACGCCCGCGTTGCGCGCGGTGCTGAGGAAGCCGGCGGCGCCGCCCAGGGCGCTGCGCGGCGCGGTCGCCAGGGCGGCGGCGGTGTTGGCCGACGAGAAGAGCCCGTTGCCGCAGCCGAGCACCAGCAGCCCGACGAGGAGCAGCGCCGGGACGTAGGCGGCCGCGGCGAGGGCCGCGAGCAGGAAGCCCGCGGCGGCGAGGAGCATCCCCGCCGCGGTGGTGGTCGCGGTGTGGCCGGCGTCGCCGAGGCGGCCTCCCCGGCGGGAGGTCAGGGCGATGCCGATGCCGATGGGGAGGAACGCCGCACCGGCGACCGCGGCGCTCGCCCCGTGGGCGTTCTCGAGCCAGAAGGGCAGCAGGGCGAAGCAGGACATCAGCGAGCCGGTGCTGAGCAGGGTGGCCAGGGTGGCGGCGCCGAAGCGGCCGCCGAGCCAGCGGCGGTCGATGATCGGCGCGCTGCCGCGCAGCTCGGCGACGGTCAGCACCAGGCCCCCGACGGCGGCCACCAGCAGCCACCGCCCCGCCGGCCAGTCGCCCAGCGCCGGCCCCGGGATCGACGCGACCCCGGCGCCGAGGCCGAAGAGCAGCGCCGCCAGGCCGAGCGCCCCCGCCAGGTCGAGGCGGGCGGCACGGCCGCCGGGGGTGCTGCGGGGCACCGCGCGCAGGGTGATCACCACCCCCAGCACCGCCACCGGGAGACCCGCCCAGAAGACCGCCTGCCAGCCCCAGACCGCCACCAGCGCGCCGCCCACCGGCGGCCCCACCAGCCCGGCGATGGCCTGGGCGATGACCAGCACCGCGACCGCTCTGCCGGCGCCGCGCGGGCGGGCGTGCTCGGCGGTGAGCGCCAGGCTGCCGGCGGTCAGCAGGCCGCCGCCCACCGCCTGCACCGCTCGCGCGACCAGGAGGATCCCGAAGTGGGGCGCCAGGGCGGCGATCACCGACCCCACCGCGAAGATCGCGAAGCCGGCGAGGTAGGCCTCGCGGCGGCCGAGCCGGTCGCCGAGCCGGCCCAGCAGCGGGACCGTCGCGGTGACCGTGACCAGGTAGACGCTCAGCGTCTGCTGCGCCGCGGCCGGGGAGATGCCGAAGTGGCGTGCCATCGGCTCGGCGGCGACGGCCACGATGGTGGCGTCGACCATGCCGATGAAGGCGCCCACCACCAGGGCGATGCGCAGCGCCCGCCGCCGCGGAGCGTCGCCCCCGGCCGGCCCTTGGGGAAGGGTCGCCGACGGCTCGCGCACCCTTCCGGCCGGCGCCAGCGCGCTCCGTCCCACCCTAGGTCTTGATCGGCAGCCGCGGACCGCTGGGCATCACCGGTCCCGCCGAGGCGCGGAAGTTCTCCTTGCTCACCTCGGCGGCGATGTGGGAGGCCACGTTGCGGAAGACGGCGCTCATCGGGCTGTCCGGCGCGGCCACCATGATCGGCTGCCCCTCGCCGCCGCCGATGCGGATGCGGGGATCGAGCGGGATCTCGCCGAGGAAGGGCAGGCGGTAGCGGCCGGCGAGCTCGCGGCCCCCGCCCTTGCCGAAGATCTCGGTGGTCTCGCCGCAGTGGGCGCAGACGTATCCGCTCATGTTCTCGATCACGCCGAGCACCGGCACCTTGAGCTGCCGGAACATCTGGATGCCGCGGCTGACGTCGGCGATGGAGACGTCCTGCGGGGTGGTGACGATCACCGCACCGGTCAGCGGGATGCTCTGGGCGAGCGACAGCTGGGCGTCACCGGTGCCCGGCGGCAGGTCGACGACCAGGTAGTCGAGCTCGCCCCACTCCACGTCGTAGAGGAACTGGCGGATCGCGCCGGAGAGCATCGGTCCCCGCCACACCACCGCCTGGTCGGGCTTGAGCAGGAGGCCGATCGACATCGCCTTCAGCCCGTAGCCGGTGAGCGGCAGGATGCGATCGCCCATCGCCTCCGGCTGGCCGCTGAGCCCGAGCATGATCGGCACGTTCGGGCCGTACACGTCGGCGTCGAGCAGGCCCACCCGCGCTCCCGCCTGGAGCAGCGCCAGGGCGACGTTGACGCTCACCGTCGTCTTGCCCACGCCGCCCTTGCCGGCGCTCACCGCCACCACGTTGCGCACCCCGGCGATCTCCTTGCGGCCGGGGATCCCGCGGGTGGCGGTGACGTTGGCGTCCCAGGTGATCTGCACCCGCTCGACGCCGGGCACCGAGCCCACCACCGCGGCCTCGATGTCCCGCTGGATGCGGTCCTTGAGCGGGCAGGCGGGGGTGGTCAGCACGATGCGCATGGACACGGCGGCGCCGTCGACGCGGATGTCCTTGACCATGCCCAGGGTCATCAGGTCGCGGTGGAGCTCGGGCTCCATCACCGTGCTCAGAGCACGCTCCACCGCCTGCACGACGCCTGCCTCCGCCATGTCATCGAGTATAGCGGCGGGCCCTGTGAGAGCCCTGCCCGCTCGCCTCGGGATACCCTGACCGGGTGACGGGTCACGTCCCGGATGCGGGCGCGCCGGCGGCGGTGCTGGTGGTCGAGGACGACCGCGCCCTGCGCCAGGCGATCGTGACCAACGCCGAGCGGGCCGGCTACACGGTGACCGCCCTCGCCGACGGGCTGGCCGCCGGGGAGGCGATCCGCTCCGGGCACTACGACGTGGTCCTGCTCGACATCGGGCTGCCCTTCGTCGACGGCTGGCGGATCCTGGGCGCGCTCGAGGGGCGCCGGGCGCCGTCGGTGATCGTCATCAGCGCACGCGGCGAGGAGGCCGACAAGGTGCGCGCCCTCGACATGGGGGCCGACGACTACCTCGCCAAGCCCTTCGGCGCCGACGAGCTGCTCGCCCGGCTGCGGGCGGTGCTCCGCCGGGTGCGACCCCCCGCCGGTCCCTCGATGGTGGTGACCGCTGGCGAGGTCGCCGTCGACCTGGGAGCGCGCCTGGTGACGCGGGAGGGTCGGGAGGTCACCCTCTCCCCCACCGAGTACCTGCTGGTGGCCGAGCTCGCCCGGCACGCCGGCCAGGTGGTCGATCACCGCTCGCTGCTGCAGCGGGTGTGGGGGCCCGCCTACGCCAGCGAGCGCAACTACCTGTGGACCTTCATCCGGCGGCTCCGGACCAAGCTGGAGAACGACCCCGCGGCGCCGCGGGTGATCGTCACGGCGGGCCGCCAGGGGTATCGCTTCGGCCCGCCCGTCCGCTGACGGGTGCCAGGCTGGAGCGGCCGGGCGCCTGGGCGCCCGGCCGCTCCCGGTTCCTGTTACCCCTCGTCGGGCTCGCTCCCAGGCACCGCCTTGGCGGTGTGGTTCTGGGCCTTGCCCGCGATCTCCCCCGGGGCGGGGGTGTCGGCGCCGGTGACCGGCGCCGCCTGCAGGGTGAGACGCGCCTCGAGGGCGGCGTGCCGCGCCAGGGCGGTGGCCGCCTCCTCACCGCTGAGAAGGGCGAGGCTTCCGGGATCGACCCCCAGCGCCTCGCCCAGGGTGGTGCGCAGCTGCGCGGCGATGGGTCCGCCGGCGCTGACCCGGCCGTCGGCGTCGGCGCCGACCGCGACGAGCGCCGGGACGCCGTCGAGCGTGGGCACGGGGACGCCGATGACGTCGACGACCTCCTCGCCGTGGATGGCGAGGTCACCGATCTCCAGCTCCGCATCGGACATGCGCAGGTTCACGACGAGGCCGATCACCTTGAGGATGACGAAGGTGGCGAGGGCGTTCCAGACCACGATGACGAGCAGCGTGAACGCCTGCACCACGAGCTGGTGGGGATTCCCGTGGATCCAGCCGGAGAAGCTGATGTCCGGGTTCCCCTTGGTGCCCAGGTACTGGATCATGTTCGGCGACGCGGCGATGCCGACCGCCAGGCCGCCGATGGCACCGGGGAAGCCGTGGGTGTGGATGACGCCGAGGGTGTCGTCGACCCGCTTGAAGATGCCGCGCTGGCTGAGGTAGGTCATCGTCAACCACGGGACCGTGCCCGCGACCAGGCCGAGGATCAGGGCGGCGAACCCCGAGATCCAGCCGGCGCCGGGGGTGATCGCCACCAGCCCGGCGATCATGCCGTTGATCATCCCGGGGGTGTTCGGCCTGCCGGTGCGGACGATGTCGAGGACCATCCACGTCAGCAGTGCGGTGGCGGTGCAGATGTGGGTGTTGAGGATCGCCGCGGCGGCGTTGGCGTTGGCGAAGTAGGGGTCGCCGCCGTTGAAGCCCGACCATCCCAGCCAGAGGAGGCCGGCGCCGGCGAGGGCCATCATCAGGTTGTTCGGGATGCAGTTCTGGCGGTCCTTGAGCAGCCGCGGACCGATCACCGCGGCGGCCGTGAAGCCCGACACGGCGGCGGCGACATGGATGACGTAGCCGCCGGAGAAGTCGAGGGCACCGAGCTGGGCGAGCCAGCCGCCGCCCCAGATCATGAAGGCGCCGACGGTGTAGACGCAGGTGATCCACACCGGGACGAAGATCATCCACGCCTTGAAGCTCATGCGGCCGAGGACCGCGCCGGCGAGGATGATCACCGTGATGGCGGCGAAGACGAACTGGAAGTAGACCAGCGTCGAGCCGGGGAAGTGCAGGTCGGGGATCAGCCCGGAGAGCAGCGGGATGCCGGCCTGGTGCAGCTGGTCACCCGCCCCCAGCACCGGGTGGGGCACGCCGACCAGGTTGCGGAAGAAGTTCGGGCCGCCGCCGCCCACGGGTTGGCCGAAGCTCATGTTGAAGGCGAAGAGGGTCCACACGACCAGCGTCATCGCGAACGCGTAGACGACCATCAGCGCCGAGTTCACCGCCCACTTCCGCTTGACGATGCCTCCGTAGAGGATCGCCAGGCCCGGGATGCTCATGATCCCGACCAGCGTTGCCGAGATCAGCTGCCAGGCGTTGTCGCCGGATACGAGCCAGGATGGACTCGGTGTCATGCCTTCCCCCTCTTCGCTGTGTGCCGGCTCACCCGGCTTGTTCACAAATACGGCTGAACAGGCCATGAAATCACTGTGCGCACCACCTCAAATCGCTCCGCGGGGGCTCATGCGATTCGCACAAGGCATGCGGTGCGCGCTGCCCAAACGGCGGGACGAAGGGGGCATCGGAGGAGGGCGCGGGGCCCAATCAGCCGGTGTTCTGGACCCCGGCGGCGATCCCGTTGATGGTCCCGTGCACCAGCCTCAGCAGCGCGTCGCTGCCCTCGCGGCGCCAGCCCTCGAGCAGCAGCACCTGCAGCTCGTGGAGCGGGCGCAGGGCCCGTCCGCGGGCGGCGAGGCGCCCGCGCAGGTCGGGCTGGTGATCGAGCAGGCCCCGGCCGCCGCGGACGGCCAGCAGCGCCTCGGCGCAGCGGTCGTACTCCTCGCGCAGGCGCGGCAGCCAGCGGTCGGCGCCGGCGCCCCGGGCCAGCCCGGCGTACAGGGCACCGACCTCCCAGTCGGTCTTGAACACCACCATCTCGAGGTTGTCGACGGTGGAGCGGAACCAGGTCGAGTCGCGGTACAGCGCCCGTGCCGCCTCGAGCCGGTGGGGATCGTCGGTGAGCATGCCGAGCCCACTGCCCGCCCCGAACCACACCGACGCGACCACCCTCGCCTGCGCCCACGAGAAGTGCCAGGGGATCGCCCGCAGCGCCCGGGGCAGGGGATCGGTGGTGCGTCGGGCCGGGCGCGACCCGATCGCCAGCCGCTCGATCGCGTCGATGGGGGTGAAGGCGCGGTGGAAGATCGCCATCCCCGGGTCGGCGTACCACTCCTCGTAGACGGCGCGGCTGCGCTCGCAGAGCTCCTTGACCCAGTCCGGCATCCACGCCGGGTCACCGCCGCCGGTGGCGCTGCTGGCGAGGGCGAGCAGGGTCTCGGCGAGGTGCCCGGCGCCGACCACGGGGTCGTCGAAGCGCAGCGAGATCGACTCCCCCTGCTCGGTCCAGCGCAGCCGCCCGTCGAGGGTGCGCGAGGGCTGGGCGAGCACCGCCTCGCCGGTGGGGCCGCCGCCGCGGGCGACGGTGCTGCCGCGGCCGTGGAAGATCAGGGGATGGGCGCCGTGCGCCTCGCAGGCCGCGGCCACCTCCCGGTGGGCGCGCCGGAGCGCCAGCGCGCCGCTGAGGTAGCCGCTGGCCTTGGTGGTGTCCGAGTAGCCGACGGTCACCTCCTGCAGCCCCTGGTGGCAGCCGAGGTGGGCCATGTACCCGGGGATGGCGAACACGCTGCGCAGGGTCTCGCCGCAGTCACGGAGGGAGGCCTCCTCCTCGAAGAGCGGCGAGATCCGGATCCGCTCGTCGAGCGGCGGGTGGCTGCGCAGCAGCCAGAGGGCGACGACCATCTCCGCCGGTCCCCGGCAGCCGCTCATCACCAGTGAGCCGCCGAGGTCGGGGTTGCGGCGGAGGAAGTCGGCCCAGACCACCAGGCTGTCGAGCAGCTGGTCCTCGCCGCCGCTGTCGGCGGTGGGCGGCCCCGAGGCGCTGAGCTCGGCGAGCAGCGCGGCGGGTTCCTTCCAGAGCCGGGCCGCCCGCGGCGTTGCCGAGCCGGCGAGCGCGCGGAGCACCGAGCTGTGGGTGCGCACGTCGAGGTCGAGGAGGTGGAGCCCGGCCAGCCGGCACCAGGCCCGCCAGCGGCCCAGCAGCGGCTCGACCAGGTGGCCGGCGCCGTTGCGCTCCATCTCTCCTGCGATCCGCTCGATGTCGGCGGCGAGGTCGGCCCGGCTGCGGTAGGTGGTGGGCGAGCCGGTGCCGACCCGCTCGGCCACCACCTCGGCGAGCAGGCGGAGGGTCTCGCCCACGAACCGCCGCCCGGTGCGGTCGCCGGCGTGGATGCGCAGCCAGCGCCGGGTGCGTGGCTCGAGGTCGTCGACGGTCATCGGCAGGGTCAGCTCGCCGACCGCCCGCAGCGCGAAGTCTCGATGGCGGGAGCGGGCGATCTCCCCGGCGCCGCGCAGCGCCGCCTGCAGGTCGGCGGCGGTGCAGTGAGGGTTGCCGTCCTGGTCGCCGCCGATCCAGCTGCCCAGCCGCAGCCGCGCGGGCGTGGCGGCGGTCGCCTGCGGCTGGGCGAGGTTCTCGACGGTGATCGCCGCCTCGGCGAGCGGCCCGCGCAGGAAGGTCTCGGCGAAGCTCACCTCGTCGGCGACGGTGACGGTGGAGTGGCGCACGCTGTCGGTGCGCCACAGCATCTCGACCGCGACCTCGAGATCGGCCTCGGCCCCGACCGGAGGGCTGTCCCCGAGCAGCCGCTCGAGGGCGGCGCGCACCTGCTCGAGCCGCCGGCGCAGCGCCAGCCGCCTCGCCTCGGTGGGGTGGGCGGTGAGCACCGGCTGGGCCACCACCCCGGCGAAGATCGCGGGGTCGCTGGCGCGGAGCGCCTCGAGCGCGCCACCGGTGCGCGACAGCTCGCGGCTCTGCTCGACCAGCTCGCCGAGGTTGGTGAGATGGAGCGCGGTGCTGGCGGTGCGCACATCCAGGGCGACCGGCTCGGTGGAGCCGTCCACGCTGAGGCGGTCGACGACCCGCTGGAGGGTCTGCAGCAGGATGCCGACGGGGCTCGACACGGCGCCCACTCTACCCGGTGCCGTTTCTCGACAATGGGCGGCAAGGAGGTTCGAGTGCCACGCAGCTTCCGTCTCACCGCCGAGAGCGCCTGGGAGACCACCGACCGCGGCGTCGAGGTGCTCCAGACCCCGGCGCTCAACAAGGGGGTCGCCTTCACCGAGGAGGAGCGCCACGCGCTCGGGCTGGTCGGGCTGCTGCCCCCGGGGGTGCTCACCCTGGAGGAGCAGGCGAGGCGGGCCTACGGCCAGTACCGAGCCCAGCCCACCGCGCTGGGCGCCTACGTGTACCTGAAGCTCCTCCACGACCGCAACGAGACCCTCTACTACCGGCTGCTCACCGACCACCTCCACGAGATGCTGCCGGTGATCTACACCCCCACGGTGGGGGAGGCGATCAAGCACTACAGCAACGAGTTCCGGCGGCCGCGCGGCGTCTACCTCTCCATCGACCACCCCGACGAGATCGAGGCGGCGTTCGCGAACGTCCGCGTGGCCGGGGGCGACGTCGACCTGGTGGTCGCCACCGACGGCGAGGCCATCCTCGGAATCGGCGACTGGGGCGTCGGCGGCATCGACATCGCGGTGGGCAAGCTCGCCGTGTACACCGCCGCGGCGGGCATCGACCCCACCCGCGTGATCCCGGTGATGCTCGACGTGGGCACCGACAACCAGGCGCTGCTCGCCGACCCGTTCTACGTGGGCAACCGCCATCCACGGGTGCGCGGCCAGCGCTACGACGACTTCGTCGACGCGTACGTTGCTGCCGTGACCGGCCTTTTCCCGGGCGTGCTGCTGCACTGGGAGGACTTCGGGCCGGGCAACGCGCGCCGCATCCTCGAGCGCCATCGGGAGCTGATCTGCACCTTCAACGACGACATGCAGGGAACCGGTGCGACGGTGCTGGCGGCGGTGCTCTCCGGCACCCGCAGCGGCGGGGTGCCGCTGCCCGAGAACCGCATCGTGGTCTTCGGCGCGGGCACCGCGGGGTGCGGCATCGCCGACCAGGTCCGTGACGCGATGGTGGCCGGGGGCATGTCGCGCGGGCAGGCGACCCGCCGGTTCTGGTGCATCGACCGGCCCGGGCTGCTCACCGACGACCTCGGCGGTCTGCGCGACTTCCAGCAGCCCTATGCGCGGCCGGCCGGCGAGGTGGCGGGCTGGGCGCGCCAGGGTGCGCTCGGCGGCATCACCCTCGAGGAGGTGGTCCGCCGGGTGCGGCCCACCGTGCTCATCGGCACCTCGGCCGTCCCCGGGGCCTTCACCGAGGAGGCGGTGCGCGAGATGGCCCGCCACACGCGCAGGCCGATCATCCTCCCGCTGTCCAACCCCACCGAGCTGTCCGAGGCGGCGCCCGGCGACCTGCTCGCCTGGACGGACGGCCGCGCTCTGATCGCCACCGGCGGCCCCGCCGAGCCGGTCACCCACGACCGGGTCACCCACGTCGTCGCCCAGGCGAACAACGCGCTGCTCTTCCCCGGCCTCGGGCTGGGCGCCATCGTCTCCGGGGCCGGGCGGGTCACCGACGGGATGCTCGCCGCCGCCGCCGCCGCGGTCGCCGGCGAGGTCGACGCCTCCGGGCCGGGGTCGGCCCTGCTCCCGCTGCTCGACGCGGTGCGCGAGGTCTCGGTGGCGGTGGCCTGCGCGGTGGCACGGGCGGCGGAGGCCGAGGGCGTCGCCCGGTCCCCGCTCGGCGCCGGCGTGGAGGCGCGGGTGCGCGCCGCCATGTGGAGGCCGGTCTACCGCCCGGTGCACGCCTGGACGGCGACCCGCTGAGCCCGCGCCTCAGGCGGGCGCGGCGGGCAGGCTGAAGGCGAAGGTCGCCCCGACCCCGGCGGCGCCGTCCTCCAACCAGATCCGGCCGGCGTGGGCCTCGACCAGGCCGCGGACGATGGCCAGGCCCAGGCCCGCCCCTCCCCCGCCGTCCGCGCCGCCGTGGGCGAAGCGGGTGAAGAGCCGCTCCCGCAGCTCCTCGGGGACGCCGGGCCCGAGGTCGACGACCCGCACCACCACCATGGAGCGGGCGCCGCGCACCGCCCGCACCGTGATCGGGCTGCCCGGTGGCGCCGCGCGGTCGCCGTTGCGGAGCAGGTTGTCGAGAACCTGCCCCAGCCGGTCCCAGTCGGCGACCACCTGGAGCCCGGCCGCGGCCTCCCACTCCACCGGGCGCGAGGGCGAGCCGACGTGGAGGCGGTCGACCGCGGCCTCCACGGCGTCGGCCAGCTCCACCGGCTCGAGGCGCAGCTGCAGCGCGCTGCCCTCGATCCGCGCCATGTCGAGCATGTCCCCGACCAGGCGGTTGAGCCGCCGGGCCTCGGCGGAGATGCTCTCGACCTCGTCGCGGAGCTGGGGCTGGAGGTCGGGATGGGCGAGCAGGCCGGTGCTGTTGGTGAGGATGCTGCCCAGCGGGGTGCGCAGCTCGTGGGAGACGTTGGCGAGGAAATCGCGGCGCACCCGGTCGCTCTCCTCCAGGACGCGCACCTGCTGCTCGGTCCGCGCCAGCCGCACCGCCACCGCCGCGGCCTCGGCCTGCTCGCGGTTGAGCCGGGCGAGCTCCTGGTTGGCGCGGCGGAGCTGCTGGGTCAGCGCCTCGGCCGCCAGCTGGGACCGCCGCCGCCGCGAGCCCACCCCGCCCACCAGCCCGGCGGCGCCGAAGAAGACGGCGAGGTACACCAGGTCCTGCTCGCCGCCGATGGTCAGGGTGTGCAGCGGGGGGATGAAGAACCAGTCGACGAGCAGGAAGCTGGTGGCGGCGGCGAGCAGCGCCGGCACCAGGCCGAGGCCGACGCCCAGCAGCGCGACCAGCCCCAGGTACAGGAACACGTAGTCGCGGTGCGGCGACGCACCCAGCGGCACCAGCACCGCGGTGAGCGCCAGCGGTCCGAGCACGGCCGCGGCCGGCCCGGCGGCGCCGCCGAGGCGGCTGAAGGTGCCGGCCGAGCGCATGCCGGCATTGTCCCGAGAAGTGCGCCGCCCCCGCCCGGAGGCGCCGAGGGCCGTTGCTAGCATGTGGGCACATGAAGGGCTCCCGGCTCGTCCGCGACCTCGGACTGCAGGTGGGCGCCCGCCAGGTCCTGGACCGGCCAGCCGACCTCGCCGCCTACGGATACGACGCCTTCGGCGCGTCGGGCGAGCGTCATCTGCCCGACGCCGTGGTCTTCCCCGGCTCGACGGCCGAGGTCTCCGCGGTGGTCCAGGTGTGCGCCGACCACGAGGTCGCGGTGGTCCCGCGAGGGGCCGGCACCGGCTATTCGGGCGGCGCCGTGCCCCGTCGCGGCGGCGTGGTGGTCAGCCTCACCCGGATGAGGGCGGTGCTCGGCCTCGAGCCCGAGGCGATGCGGATGCACGCCGAGGCGGGGATGGTCACCGGCGCGATCCACCGCCGCGCCCTGAGCTGCGGCCTCTACTACCCGCCCGACCCCGGCTCCTCGTCCACCTGCACCATCGGCGGCAACGTCGCCTGCAACGCCGCCGGTCCGCACACGCTGCGCTACGGGACCACCGCCGACCACCTGGTCGGCGCCACCGTGGTGCTCGCCGACGGCCGCGTTGCCCACCTCGGCGAGGGCGGCGACGGCGGCGTCGACCTGCTCCGGATGGTCTGCGGCTCGGAGGGCACGCTGGGGATCGTCACCGAGGTGCTGCTGCGCCTGCTGCCGGCGCCTGCGGCGCGGTCGACGGTGGCGGCCGGCTTCGCCGGCATGGAGGAGGCCGCCACCGCGGTGGCCGCGCTCAGCGCCGCCGGCCTGGTCCCTGCCGCCGTCGAGTTCCTCGACTCGGCGGCGCTGCGCGCGGTGGCGCGCACCGGAGTCGACGCCTACGCCCCCGACGCCGGCGCCCTGCTGCTGGTCGAGCTCGAGGGCGACCCCGGCAGCGTCGCCGCCGAGCTGGACGCCGCCATGACCGCGATCGCCGCCGGCTCGCCGGCGGGGGTCGAGATGGCCGCCGACCCCGCCGGCCAGCGGCGGCTCTGGGCGGCGCGCAAGGCGATCAGCGCGGCGGTGGCCACGGTGATGATCGGCAAGGTCAACGAGGACGTGGTCGTGCCCCGCGACCGCATCGCCGAGCTGGTCGCCCGGGTGCGCCGCCTCGGCGCCGAGCACTCGGTGCCGGTGGTCAACTTCGGCCACCTCGGCGACGGCAACCTCCACGCCACCTTCCTCATCGACCCCCGCCTCCCCGGCGACCGCGCCCGCGGCGACGCCGCCGCCGCCGGCCTCTTCGACACGGTGCTCGACATGGGCGGCGCGATCACCGGCGAGCACGGCGTCGGCTCCACCAAGCTCGCCCACGTCGAGCGCCAGCTCGGCCCCGGCACCGTGACCCTGATGCAGCGGATCAAGGATGCTTTCGACCCGGCCGGATTGATGAACCCTGGGATCAAGGTGCCGAGCCGGTCGTAGGCGGCTGCGTCGGAGCCGTGGGGATGCTCGGCCGATCTGCCGCCGGTGGGGATGCTCGGCCGATCTGCCGCCGGTGGGATGCCCGGCCGATCTGCCGCCGGTGGGGATGCCCGGCAGTTCTGCCGCCGGTGGAGATGCCCGGCAGTTCTGCCGCCGGTGGAGATGCCCGGCAGTTCTGCCGCCGGTAGAGATTCGCGGGGGGCCGCTCTGCCGCCGGTTTTGACTCGGGGGGGACTGCGTCCCCCCCGTCTGGTCGCAAGTCAGCGATGGCCCCTGGCGGGGCCACCCTCACGCGATGAAAATGCGCCAAGCGCTTCGCGCGGGCCTATTTTCGTATCAGACATCGTGCGCTGGCGCGCCCGATGCCGGCTCCCGCCC
>JAQBPH010000557.1:0-8556 GCA_028287625.1 Chloroflexota bacterium
CCGCGCGGTCCCTCCCCGCTCCCCGCCTGCGGTCACCCGCCAGGACGGCCGGCAGTCCGAACTTCTGGGTCAGCTCCTCCTGCCACTGGCCGACCAGTCCCGGGGGCGCGAGCACGAGAGCGCGCCGCGCCAGACCGCGAAGCCGCAGCTCGCTGAGCACCAGGCCAGCCTCGATGGTCTTGCCCAGCCCCACCTCGTCCGCCAGCAGGACACGACCGCGCATCCGCCGCAGCGCCGTCTCCGCCGCCTTCAGCTGGTAGGGGAACGGGGTGAAGCGCAGGCGCGGGAGGCTGATGAAGGTGTCGAAGCCGGGCCGCATCCAGAGCATGGCGGCCCGGTCGACGAGGTCTCCGATGTCCTGGATGGCCGGACCCGCGCCGTCCAGGCGGAGGAGCAGCGGTCGCCAGACCTCGAACTCGGAGCCGTCCAGGAGGTCGGGAGCGGCGATGCCACTCGTGTCGGCGGTCGCCGCCGGCGCGATACCGCGCGGCGCATCAGCGAGGGCGGATGGGGGCGCCTGCCGCAACTCGAGGGCCATGCTCGCGAGAGGATACCGCGCCAGGACGCACGCATGTTCGTCCGCGAGGGGCCAGGAGGAGCTCTGGGCCGCCGCGGTCCGCCCACGGGTCACGGCGTCGATTGGCCGGCATCCGGTAGGATCGATCGCCTGTGAAGCATGTGCTCGCAGCTCACAATGCGTCGATCGGTACGCCACATGTCTGGACTGCGGTGACCTCGGCCGGTGAAGGTGTACATTGCCTCGCCGCTCGGCTTCAGCGCCGCTGGCCGCCTGTTCCTGGAGCAGGTGGAGGCGCATGTTCGGAGCCTCGGGCATGACGTCATCTCACCCTGGGATGACCCGGAGATCGCTGCCGCGACCGCCAGGGGGGCCAACCACAGCGAGCTGGTGCACCTCATCGGCAGCCGGAACGTCGACCGGATCACCGCTGTCGACGCAGTGCTGGCCTGCCTGGACGGCATGGAGCCGGACAGCGGCACGGCGGCAGAGGTCGGGTATGCAGCCGCTCTGGGGAAGCCGGTGTTCGGCCTGCGGACCGATTCGCGTCCGTGCGGCGACTTTCCCGGCCTGCCGCTGAACGTACAGCTCCTCTACTTCGTGGAGGCCTCTGGCGGTCGTCTGTATTCGGCGATCGGTGACGTCAACCTCCTCCCGCTGAAGGGCCTCGGCTTCGACGAGCGCTGCTGATCGTGCAGGCCCCCGGGAGCTTGCACCCTAGGTCAAACTAACCTAGAGTAGCCTGGACGTGTACCTCGACATCCTCATCCTCTTCCTGCTGACGGACAGGCCCGCGCACGGCTACGAGCTGAAGAAGCGAGTGGAGCACGTGATGGGCGCCGCCGTCACCCTGAACAACAACGTGCTGTATCCGGCGCTCCACCGCTTCGAGGAGATGGGGGCGGTGGAGAGAAACGCCATCGTCGTCCAGCAGGGCCGTCCCTCGCGTCATGTCTACCGGTTGACCGACGTGGGTCGGGAGGTCCTGGGCGCGCTCATCCGGGACTTCCCACCCGCGGACGCCATCGTCGATGCGGAGTTTCGGACACGTGTGGCCTGCTTCGACCTGGTCGACGACGAGGTCCGGCGCGAGATCGTCGAGACCCGGCTGACGGCGCTGCGCGCTCGACTCGCGCAGCTCCACAAGCTCGCCGCGGAGGCGGCCGCCTCGGCGTGGAGCGCCCGGCTCATCGACTTCCTGCTCGCGCACCGCGAGTGGGAGCTGGGCTGGACCGCCACCCTCCTCGGGGAGGTGGCGAGCGCGGAGGGGGGCGACGTGCGTGAGGGTTCGAGAGGGCGGGGGCAGGTTCACCGACGAGGGATGTCGGGGGAGCCGTGAGCCAGGCGCTCTGTGCCGAGCGGCGGCCCCCGAGCCCGCGTGACCATGCCACCGGAGGAATCCCAATGACCGACCCGGGCATCTTCGACATGACGAACATCGGCCTCTTCAGCGCGGTCGATCGAGCACCCGACCCCTCGCTCTTCGTCCGCTTCGTGGACCTGGCGAACACCATGCCCGAGATCCGCGCGGCGAAGGCCGCGATGGTCGACGCGCTTGCGTTGCGCGGCGGCGCGTCGGTGATCGATGTGGGCTGTGGCACCGGTGACGACGCCCGGGAGCTCGCGCGCCTCGTCGGGCCCGAGGGACGGGCGGTCGGCGTCGACGCCAGCGAGACGATGATCGCGGAGGCCCGCCGGCGGGTCCAGGGTTCTGGGCTCCAGGTCGAGTTCGAGGTCTCGGACGCACAGCATCTGCCCTTCGCGGACGACACCTTCGACGCGTGCCGCACGGAGCGCATGCTGGCGCACGTCCCCGATCCTCGGGCCGTCCTGGCGGAGATGGCGCGCGTGACCCGCCCCGGAGGCCGGGTGTGCGCCCTCGACATCGATCTCGACTCCGCGGGGCTGGAGGACCCGGTTGCTCTCGCCCTCCTCGAGTCGATGGTCCACCAGGTGCGCAATCCGTACATCGGACGTGACCTCGCGCGGCTGTTCGAGGACGTCGGCATGGTGGACGTCGCGGTTCGCAGGCAGGTCTATGCGTTCGATCTGGAGATGGTCCGTCCGCTGATCGCCAATCAGGTGGCCCGCCTGCAGGACGCGGGAGTGCTGGCCGTTGAGGCGACCGAGCGTTGGTGGGCCGCCATCGAGGAGGCGCAGCGAGCCGACCGCCCGTTCCTCCCGATGACCGCGGTCATCGTCAGCGGCGTCCCGCGCTGAGCCGAGCGACCCCGCGCCCCTGACCGGCGGGCGATCGCCCCAACTCTGGCGATGGGAGGAACTACGTGGTCGCGTGATGTGAGCCCAGCGCTGTCTTCGTCAGCCTGGCTGAGCAAGGTCCGTGCGCAGCATGGCGCAAGGTCGATTCATCTCACAACGGGGGACACGATCGTGCCCGACATCATTCCTGTGTGCCCGGCCGCCGGTGGAGGACTGCCCATGAGGAGGGGGCGCAGGACGGCGGGGCGCCTCGCGCTGGCCGCACTGCTGACGGCCGTTCCATTGGGCTCGACGACGGTGGGGGCCGGCGTCGTCCACGCCGTGCCGGTCGCCGCTGCGACTGTCCAGCCACTCCAGGTCGGCGTCGCCGACGCTCCCACAGCGCAACACCGCGGCGACCTCGACCGCGGTGGTGACCGGCATGGTCACCGACGCCACGACTGCGGTCGACATGGGGGCATCGTCCCCCTGGTGGTCCACCTGCTCTTCGGCTTCGACAGGCACTGCTGATCCACCATCGACGATCGGTGGCGGCCAGCCACGACCCGGGTCCGGTGGCACACGGAGGCGAGTGACCACCGGACCCGGTTCTCCACCGGACCAGGGAGTCGGGCGTGCCGTGAGGCAGGCGCTCTCCGCCGAGCCACGGCCCATCCCTGCCCGGCGTGAGCACGCCATTGGAGGGATCGCCATGACCGACCCGGGCATCCACGACATCAGGGACATCCGCCTCTTCAGCATGGTCGATCGAGCACCCGACCCCTCGCTCCTGGTCCGCTTCGTCGACCTGGCGAACACCATGCCCGAGATCCGCGCGGCGAAGGCCGCGATGCTCGATGCGCTTGCGGTGCGTGACGGCGCGACCGTCCTCGACGTGGGATGTGGCACCGGTGACGACGCCCGGGAGCTCGCGCGCCTCGTCGGGCCCGAGGGACGGGCGGTCGGCGTCGACGCCAGCGAGACGATGATCGCGGAGGCCCGGCGGCGTGCCCATGGCTCTGGACTTCACGTCGACTTCGAGGTCACGGATGCGCAGCATCTGCCCTTCCCGGACGACACCTTCGACGCGTGCCGCACGGAGCGCATGCTGTCGCACGTCGCTGATCCTCGAGCCGCCCTGGCGGAGATGGCGCGCGTGACCCGTCCAGGAGGCCGAGTCTGCGCCCTCGACGTCGATCTCGACTCTGCGGGGCTGGAGGACCGGGTCACTCGCGCCCTCCGCGAGTCGATGGCCCACCACGTGCGCAGTCCGCACATCGGAGGCGAACTTGCGCGGCTGTTCGAGGACGTCGGCATGGTCGACGTTGCGGTTCGCAGGCAGGGCATCGCGTTCGATATGGAGATGGTCCGTCCGCTGATCAGCAGTCAGGTGGCCCGCCTCCAGGATGAGGGGCTGGTGGCCGGCGAGGAGACCCGGCGTTGGTGGGCCGCCATCGAGGAGGCGCGCCGAGCCGACCGCCCGTTTCTCCGGATGACCGCGGTGATCGTCAGCGGGGTTCCGCGCCGAACCTGAGCAACGGATGCACCCACGACGGCACCGACCGCCGGTACCTCGCCAAGACCCGGGTGCGCCGGACGTCGACCCGCCACCCCGGGGGTCTCAGTCCGACTGAGGGCGGGACATCGGGGCTGCAGCCGACGTGCCCACCGCTCTCCGGCATCAGAGCCGCGACCAGCTCAGCAGTTTCCGCTCACCGCGGTGAGAACCGGCTGAAGCATCCGCTCCACCAGGACAGTGTGAAGCTTCACGAACGAGTCGGGCTGCGCCATGTCGGTGGCCTGTTGCAACGGCGACCGTTCGAAGTGATCGTGATACATGCTGTTGAGGAGCGGGTTCGTGGAGCCGTCAGAGATCGCGAAGAGATCCTTCCACAGGGGCTGGCTCATCTTCTGCGTCAGTACCGTGTGCGTCCTGATGTAGGTGTCGGCGTCCTGGGTATCCGATACCTGCTGCAGTGGCGAGCGCTCGAGATGGGCCTGATTCATGTACTCACTGAAGGGCATCAGCGTTCCCGTGAGCAGACTTCCATTGCACTCGCCGCCGGCTGCGCCCGCGCGGGCCGGGATGGCGACCCGGCGGTCGGAAGCGGGCCGCGGCGCCACGTGGTTCGCCACCACGAGCCGCGGTGCCACGCGGTTCATCCCCACCGGGACGGTCGTCCGGATCTGTCCGGCGCCGGCCGGCTGCACGAGGACGGCGGCAGCCACCGGGTGCGCAGGGACACCATGGGACGCGGCCGGGCCGGCCCCCACTCCCAAGGGCAGGGCGACGGCGAGGCCCGCGATCACCGGGCCTCGCCGGAGGCCGCGGCCTCGGATCGCAGCATGCTGAACGATGTTCTCCATGTCTTCTCCTGTACGGGCGATGAGTTGGGCGCAGATGCCATCGAAAAGGCCACCGCGGTGCGGCGACTCGAGGGGGAAGGTCCGCTCACACGCCGACGACGCCCCGGCGATTCGCCGTGAACGGCATCGTGCCGAAGGCCAGCTGCACGCTCCCGAGCGACGTGTGGATGTGCAGGTAGGCGAGCTCGCGGCTCAGGTCGCCAACGCCGTTGCTGCCGGGGACGGGTACGAGGTCCAGGGTGCTGAGGATGCCGAGGGCCCGGCCCTGGGAGTCGAGATACGCGCTCCCGGAGTCGCCGGGGATCCCGGGCGAGGCGGTCAGCACACGATGGCTCCAGCCGTTGCCGCTGTCCCCCAGACTGACGCCCTGCTTCGAGCCCAGCAGCGAGAGACCCATGGCCAGTTCGGAGTGGCCGTACCCGTAGACCGGGTCGCTCTCGGACGTGCCACCGGTGGAGATTCCGACCGGGCCGCCCCAGATTGGGATCGAGGGGTTGACCGAGCCCACGTCGGCGGGATCCAACTCGACGAGCGCGAGGTCGTTGTACTGACAGGTGTTCGAGTCGGCCTCGTGCACCGACTGCATGGTCAGCCAGGAGCTGTAGGCGATCCTCCCCGGACGCCTCGCGCCGGGGATCCCGACCGCCGTGCCGAGAGGCAGCGATGGGGACGTGCATCCATCGCCGACGCTGTTCAATCCCGTCCCCGAGCAGTGCGCCGCCTGGCCGACATACACGTGCGCACCGTTCGTGAAGATGAAGTTCGCGGTGCACTGCGCGCCGTTGGTGAACAGCTGCACCCCAGGGTGGATGGTCGCCGATGACGCAGGAGCCCATTGGAGCGCTGCCGACACCGGGGAGGGCACGCCCCCGAGGCACCCGGCCGAGACCAGCGCAGAGAGCACAGCGGTCAGACGGTGCAAGGACTGGTCCTCTTTGACGACGGATGATGGCTGCGAGCACTTGTGGCGATCGGATGGAACCGATCATGACGCGACATCTCCACCCTGTCATCGACAGTCATGACTACGGCCGCCGCTCAGTCTCAACTAGAGCGCTGCCAGGGGTCGGTGGCCTTTGACCTCGGCTTCCGACCCGGTGCTCGATGAGCTCGACCCCGACGACGACGTACCTGGCAGACCTGTCACGCGCCTGGCAAGCTATGTGCTGCATGATCCGCCGAGCGCATCGGGCACACACGCGATGAGCCACGAATGGCGTCCGCCGGCCGACGCGGTGGCCGCGCTGGTCGATGCTCCGTCGTTCGACGGAGAGCTGTGCACGGGCAGTGCCTGCGACGCCATGGCGGAGGACTTCGGCCATATCGTCCACCGGCGTCCCCTTGCGGTCCTCCGAGCCCGCTCCGTCGACGACGTCGTCGCGGTGGTCCGGTTCGCACGGGAGAGGCGGCTCCAGGTCGCGCCACGCGGTCAGGGGCACTCGACCTTCGGCCAGGCACAGGTGAGCGACGGCGTGATCGTCGACCTCTCCGCACTGCGAGCGGTCCACGATGTCGATCGCCATCGCACGACCGTCGACGCCGGAGCGCGATGGGACGACGTCCTGGCCGTGACGCGGTCCTCATCGCTGATCCCGCCGGTCCTCCCCGATCACCTCGGCCTCTCCGTGGGTGGAACACTCTCCGTCGGCGGCATCAGCGGCACCAGCTTTCGTCACGGTGCACAGGTCGACCACGTGACGGAGCTCGAGGTGGTCACGGGTGCCGGCGAGCTGGTGCGATGCACGCCGGCGCAGGCCGGTGATCTCTTCGACGCCGTCCTCGCGGGACTCGGCCAGTGCGGCATCATCGTCCGCGCAACCCTGGGATTGATGCCGGCTCCGACCCGCGTGCGGGTGGTCCGACTGTGGTATCCGGACCCGGTCAGCATGACACGCGACCAGCGCCGGCTCGTCCACGACGAGCGCTTCGACTATGTCCTCGGGGTCATCGCCCCGGCATCGGCGCGGTCCTCGGAGTGCTACATCGAGGCCGCGACCCATCACAGTCCACCTCGTTCGCCTTCCGACCGCCTCCTGCTGGCCGGGCTGAGTCACATACCGGGCTCCGAGCGGACCGATGACAGGAGCGAAGAGGAGTGGTCCGGGCGCGTCGGTGAGCGTATCGCCCTGCAACGCTCACTGGGTCTGTGGGACCACCCACACCCGTGGCTGGACCTGCTCGTCCCGGGATCCGGTATCGAGGACCACCTCACCGAGCTGCTGGGCGCGGCCGCGGACGAGGACGTCGGCCGGCTTCGGATCCTCCTGTACCCGCTGCGGTCGTCCCGGTTCCAGCGTCCCCTGCTCCGACTCCCCGACGAGGACATCGTCTTTCTGTGCGATGTGATGCGCACCGCCCGGCCCACCCCCGAGGCGGTCGCCCGCATGCTCGCCCGCAATCGTTCGCTCCTGGAGAGCAACCGTGCCCGGGGTGGCACGCTCTACCCGATCAGTGCGGTCGAGCTGCGACACGAGGAGTGGAGGGAGCACTTCGGCGGACACTGGCCCGCGCTGCTCCGCGCCAAACACCGTTACGATCCCGACTGTCTGCTGACGCCAGGGCCCGGGATCTTCCCACCGAGGCGCACCTCCGTGTGAGCTCGATGCTGACGGGCGAGACCATGTCGTTCAGTCGGCGTCAGCCGTACCGGGCGATCCTCGCCAGCCGGTCGTGCTCGATGCTCGACCCGCGGCTCCCGGCGGCGATCTCCTCCGCGGTCGTCGACACCTGGCGGCAGCCCGCGGTCACATGCTGCATCGCCAGCATCACCTGCTCGGTGGCGGTGCGCTGCTGCTGGCTGGTCAGGCGCACCCGGTCGCAGCTCTCCACCACCTCCTCCATGAGCGCGAGGCCGGACACCATCTGCTTGGCTCCCTTCTCCATGGCCATGACGGTCGCGTTGGTCTCCGACTGCGCTCCCTCGATGATGCGGCTGATCTCGGCGGCGGACGCCTTGGAGCGCTCGGCGAGCCGGCGCACCTCGTCGGCGACGACGGCGAAGCCCCGCCCCGCGTCACCGGCACGTGCCGCCTCGATGGCGGCGTTGACCGCCAGCAGGTTGGTCTGGTCGGCGAAGGCGTTGATGAGCGTGAGGATGCCGGTGACCTCCTGCACGCGGGCGGCGAGGCTCATGGTCCGCTCGCTGGACAGGAGGATGTCCGCGCGGGCGTGCTCGAGGCTCTGACGCGTCTGCTCGGCCTGGGCGGCGACGCGGTCGACGGTCTCCGCGACCGAGCCCGAGCTCCGGGTCAGCTCCTCGACGCTGGCGGAGGTCTGCGTGGCCGCCGCGGCCTGCTCGGCGGAGGAGGAGGCCAGGTCCTGCGATGTCCGGGAGTGGAGCTCCACCACCTCGCGTCGGGTCGCCACCATGTGGTTGAAGGCCTCGGCGAGCTCCTTGAGCTCGTTGGGACCGGCGGGCCGGACATGCGCGCTGAGGTCGTCCTCCGCGACCCTGGCCGCCGCCGTGGACAGCT
>JAQBPH010000679.1:0-5483 GCA_028287625.1 Chloroflexota bacterium
CGGCGGCTACGCCTCGCCCGGCCAGGTGCTGCTCACCGTGCTCGACCTCACCCACATCCAGGTGAGCGCCAACCTGCCGATCGCCGACCGCCAGGCGGTCAAGGAGGGCGCGGCCGCCAACATCAGCCTGACCAACCTGACCGGCGTCGGCCTGCAGGGGCGGGTGGTGCTGATCGCGGCTGGCGCCGATCCCAACGGCCAGACCTTCCAGGTCTCGATCGACGCCCCCAACACCCCCGACCAGCGGGTGGTGCCCGGCCTCAAGGCGTACGTGCGGCTCACCGTCGACCACTCGAGCCCGGTGGTGATCTCGCGGAGCGCGGTGCTCAACCTCGACCAGGACCCGACCGTGTACCTGGTCGAGGGCCAGGTGGTCCACCGCCAGCACGTCGAGATCGGCGTCACCGACGGCACCTACGTCGAGGTGCTCCAGGGGCTGAAGGCCGGCGACCTGGTCTGCGTGATCTCGAGCAGCCAGCCCTTCGGGGAAGGTGACCCCATCCGCATCGTGCAGACGCAGCAGGGCTAGATGACCATCGCCACCCCGGTGCGCCCCGCCGTCGGAGCGGGGGACACCCCGCGCCTGGGGCCCGGACGGGTCAGCGAGCCGCGGGGGCTGCTCCGGCGCCTGCCGGTGCTGGTCCCCACCCTCGGGCTGCTGCTCGGCCTCCTGGGGCTGAACTTCCCGTGGCTGGGTGTCGCCCTGGAGACCGAGCGGCACGCCGTCGACCTCCGGGTGGTGGCGGCGGGCATGCCCGACTCACGGCTGATCTCCTACGGCAGCCTCACCGCGGTCGCGCTGGTGGTGGCGGCGACCCTGCTGGTCCGCGCCCGGGGGCGGGCGACCGCCGCCCTGGCGGTGTGCGGCGCGGTGATGCTGCTCCTGCCCGTCCTCTTCGTCCTCCAGTCGGCGATCAGCGACTTCCAGCTGGTGCAGCACATCAACCAGCAGAACGCCGAGATGCGCTCCATCACCTCCCAGCTGGGCTACAGCATCCCCCGCAGCGGGCCCACCTCGGTGCTGCTCTACCCGATCGGCGGCAGCACCCGCGCCATCGCCACCGACCTGCGGCCCGGGTGGGTGATGAGCCTGCTCGGCGGCCTGCTGATCCTGGCCTTCGGGCTGGGCGCGCTGGTGCGCGGGCTGGGCTCGGACCGCCGCCTGCGCTGGGGCGCGCTGGCCACGGGCGTGGTGCTCGGCATCCTCCTCGGCCGGGGCGCCTTCGCCAACTACATCGCCACCTCGGCGGAGCAGGCATCGCAGGCCGGCGAGTACAGCCGCGCCACCCAGCTCTTCGACTACGCGCAGCGCCTCAACCCGCTGCTGCGCTTCAACGCCAACTTCGAGTTCGGGCTCGGCCGCGCCCTGGGCGCCTCCGGTGACAGCGGCTCGCCGCTCGCCCTCTACGCCCAGGCCAAGGCGCTCGGCACCCAGAACGACACCGTCAACCAGCTCGCCGATCTGCAGCTGGCGGCGGAGAAGGCACCGGAGAATCCCGTGATCGTCCAGGAGCTGATCTCCCAGGCGCGCAAGGCCGGGCTGATCAGCCAGGACCGCGGCCTGATGCAGGCGATCGTCTCCCAGCCCTACGGCGACCTCCCCGCGGCTCACTACGCGCTCGGCCGCATCCTCTACAAGGGCGGCGACTTCGACCACGCCATCGGCCAGTTCCTGCGCACCATCGAGCTGACCAACGATCCCAACGTGCGCTCCTCGGCCTACACGTACATCTCGCTGAGCGAGACGTCGATGGGACGCCTCGCTGACGCCCGCAGCCACCTGCTCACCGCCATCAGCCTCGACACCGAGTTCAACAACTCGCTGGCGCGCAGCCTCGCCGCCGGCCTCTACGTCTCCGAGCCGAGGAAGCACTGATGCGCCTGAAGCTCGTCGCCGCCTTCCTCATCGTCGCCGCCACCGGCTGGTGGCTGGGCAGCTTCCGCACCGAGGTCTTCCACCGCGGTGCCGCCCACATGTACTCGGTCGACTTCAAGGGCGCGCGGTGGATCCAGGCGGGCAGCGGCGCCTCGCGCTCCTACTTCCACCTCGACCTCCCCCTGCAGGCGGTGCCCAGCAGCTCCACGCTCTGGGTCGACGCCAACCAGTGGTACGACGCCTACGTCAACGGCCGCCGCGTCGACAGCGACGCCAGCGACGTCAAGTCGGGCGTGCCCGCCAAGGCGCACGCCGTCGACCTCACCCGCTGGCTGACCGCGGGGCAGAACACCATCGCCCTCGGCATCAGCAACGTCGACGGCGGCACCGCCTCGGTGCGCGCCCGCCTGGTGCTGGTCAGCGGCGGCAGGGTGACCGACCTCACCACCTCGTCGGCGGGGTGGCGGGCCACCTCCAACGTCGCCCTGGTGAAGCCGCGGGGCAGCCTCCACGTGCCCCCGTTCTTCAGCGTCAAGTACGACGCCAGCGCCTGGCCCGCGGCGGTGGCGTCGGCGACGGTGCGGACCGCCGCGCACGCCTCGGTGCCCGAGCCGGTGATGGAGCAGCCCCTCAACGCCGTCAACTCCGACCCGTCGCTCAACGCGGAGGTCATCGGGGTCCCCGGCGTCCAGACCAGGGAGATGGCCGCGAGCGTGGCCGTCAACCTCCCCGGCCAGCCCAGCGACGGCTGGCTGCGGGTGGCCGCCTCCGGTCCCTACGGGATCTACCTGAACGGCGACCTGCTCACCTACCGCAACCAGCCGGCCTTCACCGGCAAGGGGGTCCCCGCCGAGGTCCTCAACCTCTTCAACCTCGGCCAGTTCTTCCATCCCGGCGTCAACGTGCTCGCCTTCCACGTCACCGCCAGCCCGGTGGCCACGCTCTACGTCGACGGCACCATCCAGACCAGCGGCGGCACCGTGACCGTGGCCAGCAACCGGATCAGCTGGTCGGCGGTGGCCTATCCCTTCGGCAGCGCGCTCACCCAGCCGCCCTCGACCAGGGCGGTCACCGTCGGCGACACCGGCAGCACCTGGCCCCAGGGGCTGGCCAAGCGGGTGATCGGCGTGAGCAAGGTCGACACCCCGCCCTCGGTGGTCTACGCGGACCGCTTCGCCACCCTGGGCGGCACCCTCGCGCTCTGGGTGCTGGTCGCCGGCATGGTCTCGCTGGCGGGCCGCATCCCCTTCAGCCGCGCCCTGCTCACCGACGCCGTCGGCCACCTGCCCGGCACCGTGGCGATCGCCGCCACCGAGCAGTTCGCCCGCATGCGCGACGTGACCGCCCCGTTCCCCCACGTGCCCTCGGTGCTGCTCCTGCTGCTGGGGACGGTGTTCGCGGGGAAGGTTGTCAGCGCCCTGGTGGTCACCGGCGCGACCGAGGGGATCGGCACCCGGGTGGAGGCCGCCTGGACGCGGCTCCGGCAGCGGTCGCTCCCCCGTCTCCAGCTGACCCTCTCCCGGCTGCCCCTGCCCGCGGCGCTGCTGCGCTGGGAGGTCGCCGCGGTGGGGATGATCGCCCTGGTCTGCGGTGGCGCCGCCGCCTACCGCATCGGCTACGAGCCGCTCTGGCAGGACGAGCTGGCCAGCCTGCTCGCCGCCCAGGGGGTGCGCTCCCACCTGCTGCCCACCCTGCCCTCCGGGCTGCTCTACTTCAAGGGCGAGCTCTACAGCCTGCTGCTCGCCGTGGTCGGCGCGATCACCGGCGACACCGCCACCCCGCTGCGCATCCCCAGCGTGTTCTGGTACGTGGCCACCATCCTCGCCTTCGGGCTGCTCCTCCTCCCGATGGTGATCAGGCGGCGCTCGCTGCTCCTGGTGGCGGCGACGCTGCTCTTCGCCACCGCGCCGATGGAGCTGCTCTGGTCGCGCGACGTGCGCATGTACCAGCAGGCGCAGTTCTTCGCCATCCTGTTCGTGGTGTTCTTCGCGCGGGCCCTGCAGAACCCGCGCACCCGCACCATCGCCTCCGCCGCCGTCTTCATGGTGCTGATGTACTTCTCCCACGAGGAGACGTTCATCTTCCTGCCCGCGATCCCGCTGGTGTTCCTGGCGGCGATGCGGCTGCGCTGGGTGCGCGACTGGCGCTGGTGGGCCTTCGGCGGCGGCGCCTTCGCGGTGATCGGCCTGCAGTACCTGCTCACCCTGAAGACGCATCCGCCGTTCTTCGGCTTCGACCACAGCGACAAGCCGTACGTCACCTACGACGCCCACAACTTCTACTGGTACATCAGCAAGGTGTACTTCCCCACCGCCACCCGGGCCGGCGGCCTGGCGCTGATCAGCAGCTTCGCGGTGATCGCCGGGGTCGTGGGTCTGGTGCGCCGCAACTTCATGCGGCTCTACCTCTCCGTCTTCCTCTGGGTGCCGGTGCTGGCGCTGAGCACGGTCTTCTCGCCGAAGATCGCCCGCTACGTCTTCGTCACCATGCCCCTGCTCTTCGTGCTCGCCGCCCTTGGCGCCCTCGACGTGGTGGGCCTGCTCCGGCGGGCGCTGACCGCGGTGGCCGCGGGCATGCGCGAGCGGCGCGCGGTGATCCGGATGGTCGCCCTCGCCACCATCCCCGGCTTCGCCTGGCTGGCGCTCTCGCTGACCGGCGGAGCCCGCGACTACGGGCTCGCCTTCGCCAGCCTGACCGGGGCCACGGACTCGTTCACCCACACCGACTACCGCGGGGTGTCGGCGTACATGAAGGCACACGAGAGGCCCGGCGACCTGTTCGTCACCCTGGCCCCGCCGGACAACCCCGCCTACTACGTCGGCAGGGTCCCGGACATGACCATCGCCACCGGGCGCGACAAGCTGCTCTTCCTCATGGAGAGGAACGGGCAGGCGGTGGACACCAACTTCGGGGTGCCGGCCATCCTCACCGTGAGCGAGCTCCAGAAGGTCATCGAGGATCACCGCCGGGTCTGGATCGTCACCGACCAGGGCTCGTACCTGAGCAGCGTCGCGCCGGCGATCACCAACCTGATCAAGGACCAGTTCGACGTCGTCGCGGAGACGGCCACCGCCGCGCTGTACTTCCGCGGCGACTGAGCGGGGCCTCGAGGAGAATCATGACCAGACGACAGCAGGCCCTGATCGGGCTCACCGCGATCACCGCGTTGGTCGCCGCCGTGGTGGTGCTGATGGTCGCCCGCGGCTCCGGGACGCCTCCCGTCGCGATCCCGTCGCCCTCCTTCCCGGTGGTGGTCGGGCCGACCGGCTCCGGGCCCGGAGCCACGGGGGCGCCGATCCCGCCCACCGCCGCCAGGCGGCTGGCCGACATCCTCAACGAGATGCACACCAGCGCCTTCAATCCCGATGCGCCGCCCACCAAGGGCAGCAGCCTGCCCGGCGGCCTGTTCATCAACTGGCGGGGCGTGTGGGACGGCAACCTCAGCACCGCCACCGACAACACCAACGTCCAGACCACCGGGCTGAGCGACGACCAGAACGGCGCCTCTCCGCGCCACGACCCGGTCACCGACCTGATGTACCTGCGCAACCTGCGCGCCTACAGGTTCTACTACCCGAGCGACCACGCCTTCGACGCCGACGCGGCG
>JAQBPH010000641.1:0-4991 GCA_028287625.1 Chloroflexota bacterium
CCCCCGGCTGCCGGCGCTGACCCTGCCGGCGCGGCTCGGCGCCACCGCCACCGGCGGGCGGCAGCGGCAGAGCCTCAGCAGCGCGCTGGCGCTGGGGCTGCCCGGGCTCGACGCGGTGGGTGGGGGAGGGGACGACGCCGGGGTCCGCGACGCCTTCCCCGGCACCGGCGTGCCCCACCCGCCGGCCGACCTCAGCCCCGACGTGCTGGTCAACCAGGACCGCTCGGCGATGCCCCACAACGAGACCGCGGTCGCGATCAACCCGCGCAACCCGCGGAACATCGTGGTGGGCGCGAACGACTACTCGCTCGGCTTCGGCAGCTCCGGCTTCTACACCAGCTTCGACGGCGGCCAGAGCTTCTTCGGCGGGGTGCTGCCGCTGCCCTCGGTGGTCTTCGCCCCGCCGGTGCCGGCGCTCCCCAGCCCGGTGCCGCCGGTGCCGCCGGTGCCGCCGCTGCTGCCGGTGCCGAGCACGCCGGTGGCCCTCGACGGCGGCGGCGACCCCGCCGTGGCCTTCGACCGCGACGGCGTCGCCTACTACGCGGAGATCAACTTCCACCGCACCGGCTGCGTCAGCGGGATCTTCGTCCTGCGCTCCACCAACGGTGGCCAGACCTGGAGCCGGCCGCTGTCCGGACAGCCTCAGGCCGGCGACACCCGGCGCAGCGGGGACGGCGTGGTGGCGGTGAACGCCAACGACAGCAACTGCCAGATCTTCTACGACAAGGAGTACATCGCCAGCGGCCCGCGTCCCGCCGGCGTCGCCGTCGACCCCCGGGCCGACCGGGCCCACCTCTCCTCCGACCGCCTCTACATCGTCTACTCCGAGTTCAGCCAGGTGCCGCCACTGGCGGTGCAGCCCTACGTGGGCCCGGCCCTGGGCCTGGGCTCGCCGACCTTCCTCTCCACCTCGGACGACCAGGGTCATCACTGGAGCACGCCGGTGTACGTCGACGGCGCCAGCCACACCCTCTGCGGCGCCGGCGGCCTGGGGAGCGTGAGCCCGCCCTCGCCGCTGCCCTCCCTCCAGGCCCCGCTGAGCGTGGGCCTGCCTCCGGCCCCACCGGGCGTCGACATGTGCGTCGACAGCCAGGGCGCGGTGCCCACCGTCGACCCCCGGAACGGCGCGGTCCACGTCGCCTTCGCCAACGGAGACAACCCCGCCTGTCCCAACGGCCAGGTGCTGGTGGTCTCCTCCCGCGACGGCGGGGTGAGCTGGACGCGCGAACCCAGCCAGGCGGCCTGCCTGGCGGTGCCGCTCCCCCAGGCGAGCGACCAGGCCTGCCCCCAGGAGCCGGCCGGCCAGGACATCCTGAGCGGTTACTGCTTCCGGGTGCCGAGCGCGACCCAGCAGTCGGTGACGGTGAGCCCGCTGGACGGCAGCGTCCACGTCGTGTATCAGGACAACCGCAACGGCAGCAAGGACTGGGACGCGAGCAGGCCCGGGGCGAAGCCCTCCGACGTGGACGTCTTCACCACCGCCTCCCGGGACGGCGGCCGCACCTGGGGGACGGCGGTCCGGGTGAACCAGGACCCGCTCGGCGACCACCGTGACCAGTTCTTCCCCTGGTCGGCGTACGGGCCCGACGGCACCCTCTACGTCTCGTATCTCGACCGCGCCCTGGACCCGACCGGCCGGCTGATCGGCCGCAGCCTGGCGGTCTCCCACGACGGCGGCGCCACCTTCCGGGCGCGGGCGATCTCCACCGGCCTCTTCGACGGCAACCTCGCCTTCCGCAAGGGCAGCTTCCTCGGCGACTACACCGGGATCGCCGCCGGCGTGCTGGGCTCGTTCACCACGTGGCCGGACACGCGCCGCGCCGGCGCCTTCGTCAAGGGTGACAACCCCACCGACCTGTGGTCGGACATCGTCGGCTACGCCAGCGCGCCGGGCAGCGCCGATCCGCCTCCGCGCCCCGGACAGGCGGCCTCCGCCGGAGCCGCCGGGGTGGGCGGCGGCGCTCCGCCGGCGCGACGGACCCCCGCAGACGAGGTGCCCACCACCACCCACGGTCCCGACCCGGGCGCCGCCACACCCGCGACCACCGCCGAGCGGCTCGCAGCGACCGTGCCGGCGCGCTCGCGGATCGCCGATGTGCTCGGCGGTTTCCTCTGCGGGCTGGTGGTGATGGCCGCCTCCTCGCTCGGCGCCCGCCGGCCCCGCCACGGCCACGATTGACGCTCCGGGTTTTCCCACACCTACTGTCATGCGCCCCCATGGAGCCGTATGCTCCGTTTCCGAGGTGCGCGTCGTGGGTAGCCGTACATCCTGGGAACGAGATGGAACCTGTACCGCTCTGCGCGATGGAAGTTGCGCGCCGGTCGGTCGAAGTGGTGGGATTCAGGGCGAGGGGGACCGCGATCGTCCGTGCGATCGGCTGCGCGTGCCCCCACGGGGAAGGAGCTAGTGGCAGCACAACAGGGCACCGGATATGAGGACGGGGTTGCGCGAATGCGCCGTGTGCTCGACCAGATGTCGGCAGAGGTGGCCGTCCTCGATCCTCCGGCGTCCTCCGAGCAGGACCTGAGCGCGGCCCCGCCGGCGGCCCCCGCCGCGCCGCGCCGGCGACGCAGGCTGTCACGTCCGGCGCCTCCCGAGGAGACGGCCGCCGGCGCGGTGGGTGCCCCCGCGCCTGTGGAGGAGACGGCGGCCGGGGCGGTGACCGCGCTCGCCCTGCTGCCGGCGCCCACGGCGGTGGCGGGCGTGGAGTCCGGCGAGGCCGCCCCCGCCGAGGGCTCGACGCGGGGCCTCCGCCGCTGGCCCCGGTGGCTGTGGCCGCTGCTGAGCGGGCTCGCGGTGATGGTGCTCAGCGCGGGCCTCTGGCGGGTCCTCGGCGCCGGGCTCCAGGGATGGCTGGTCGGCCTCGGCATGGACGACGAGCGCGGCGCGCTGCTGGGAACGCTGCTGGTGGCCGGCGGCTCGGCGGCGGTCGTGGTCGCCGCCGGCGGCGGGATCCGAGCCGCCCGGGTCGGAGGCGTGCTCAGCCTGCTCGCCATCGAGGTCGGGCCCTTCCTGGTGCGGGCGACGCACACCGCCGCCACCGAGGGGCTCACCGCCCACGTGCGCGTCCGGGGCTGGATCCTCCAGCCGCTCGGGATGCTGCTCCTCGCCCTGCTGGTGGTCAGCGTCGGCGCCGCCCTGGGCCAGCTGCTGCGCAGCGACCTCGCCGGGCTGGTGCGTGCGGTGCGGCGGCGGCGCGGCGGCTGGGCCGGCCTCGGCGTGCTGCTGCTCTTCGCCGCGGTGGCCGGGGGCCCGGCGTTGACCGCGGTGCAGGACGGCCCGATCAGCGCCCTCTACGACTACTCCACGCCGGCGACCGGCGCCGCCCATGACGCCGGTGGCCCGGCGCTGGCGGCCGGTGGCGCCACCGTGCCCGGCACCCAGGGGAACCCCGCTCCGCGCGCCGCCTTCGCCGACGCCCTGCCGGGACGCCAGCGCCCCGGGCACATCGAGCACCTGGGCGTCGGCGGCCGGCCGGCGCTGGTGTACGTCCCCGGTGACTACGCCGTGGAGAGGAACCGCGACTTCCCGGTCATCTACTTCCTCCACGGCTACCCCGGCAACGAGGACAACTGGATCGGCGACGGCGCCCAGCTTCCCCAGGTGCTCGACCAGGTGATCGGGACCGGCGAGCTGCCGCCGGTGATCGCGGTGATGCCCAACGGCAACGGCCACGCGCTGAGCGACGCGGAGTGGGGCAACAGCCAGCGCGGCGACCGCGTCGAGGACTGGCTGGTCAGCCAGGCGGTCCCCGAGGTGGACCGCCGCTACCGCACCCTGGGCAGCCCCTACCGGGGCGTCGCCGGGCTCAGCTCCGGGGGCTTCGGCGCGGTGAACCTGGCGATGCGCCACCCCGACGTCTTCCGCTGGGCGGCCAGCTACTCGGGGTTCTTCGACGCCCGCCGCGACATCTTCGGCGCCCTCACCCCGGCCAACAGTCCGAGGCTGATCGCGCCCCAGCTGCCTCCGGAGGCGCGGATGCCGCTGTTCCTCGGCGCCGGCGACAGCGACCGGGTGTACCTCGCCCAGCAGGCGAGCTTCGTCCAGGACCTCGGCCACATGGACTGGCAGCCGGTGCACCAGGACCTGGTGGCGGGGGGCCACGGCTGGGAGGCGTGGCGCCTGGAGATGGTCCACAGCCTCCAGTGGCTGGGCGGCCTCTGGGGCTCCGACCCGGGGACGCCGCCGTGCCGGACGGCCTGCAATGGTTAGCGTCGACCCGCGGCTGCGCCGCCGCCTGCCCCAGAGCGCCACCGGCGCCGGCCTCCGCGGTGGCGCCGCCCTGGCCCTGATCGGCGCCTGGGCGGCCATCCTCGCCGCCCGCCCCCACCTCGCCCCGGGGCACGGCTCGACCCCGCCCGGGCTGGTGGTCGCCGGCACCGCGGCCATCGCCGCCCTCGCCCTCGGCATCTGCCTCGGGCACATGCTGGCCTGGTGGATCACCGCCGGGGTGCTCTTCGCCGCCCTCAGCGCCTCCGCGCTCGCCCCGGTGCATCCCTGGCGCGCCGCCTGGATGCTCGCCGGGGCGGCGGTGCTGCTGGTGCTCGCCTACCCGGTGCGCCGCGGAGCCCTCCCGGTCGGCACCGGCCGCGGCCTGGCGGTCGCGGGGGTGGCCGCCGAGACCCTGGCGCTGGCGCTCGGTGCCCACGCCCACGCCGGGCCGGTGCCGGTGCCCTTCATGCTCGGCGGCATCGCGGCGGGTGCGGTGGTGGCGCGCTGCCCGCGGGGCGGCCGGCTGCTCCGTGGCGTCACGCCGGGCGACCTGGAGCGCGCCCGGAGCGCCCACGGACGCACCCACATCAGCTGCTTCGTCGCCACCTCGGACAAGCGGGCCGTCGAGCTCCCGGGCGGCGCGGTCAGCGCGTTCCGGACCGTCGGCGGGGTCGCCCTCTGCGTCGGCGACCCGCTCGCGCCCGCGGAGGCGCAGCCGCCGGCGATCGCCGAGTTCGTGGCCGCCTGTTCCCGCCGCGGCTGGGAGCCGTGCTTCTAC
>JAQBPH010000008.1:0-2733 GCA_028287625.1 Chloroflexota bacterium
CGCGGAAGCGGTCGCGGACCGGTGCGGCGCAGCACATGATGTTGCGCTCCTGGTCGCCGCAGCCCCCGAGGGTGGTGAGCAGGGTCTCGTTGATCGCCCGGATCGCCGCGCGCAGGTCGCCCTTCAGCACCCCGTAGAGCTGCAGGTCCTGGCGGGTGGTGACGCGCAGGCTGTCGCTCGCCCAGCGGCCGGCGATGGCGTCGTGGGCGAGGTACCCGGCGGCGGAGACGATGCCCCCGGGGATGCGGGTGCGCAGCATCATCTGGTACGTCTTCTCCACGCCCAGCCGCCGCGCCTCCCTGCGCCGGTCGCGGTCGTCCTGCTGGTAGATGCCGTGGAACTTCAGCAGCTGCGCGCTCTCCTCGCCGAAGACGCCGGCCTCCTCCCCCAGCTCCGCGGCGATGCTGCCGCGGAGGTGGCGGCTGGCCGCCTTGATCTCCTCCACCCGCGACGCCCCGCTCATGCGGCGGCGGCCTCGGATCGCTCCAGCACCGCCAGCACGCGGCGCACCGAGCCGTCGACGCTCTCGACGCTGGTGTCGACGGTGACCTCCGGCTGCACCGGCTCCTCGTAGGGATCGGAGACGCCGGTGAAGTTGGCGATCTCGCCGGCCAGCGCCCGCCGGTAGAGGCCCTTGACGTCACGCCGCACCAGCTCCTCGAGAGGACAGTGGACGTGCACCTCGACGAAGCGCTCGATGCGCCCGCGCACCTCGTCACGCGCCGCGCGGTACGGGGAGATCGCCGCCACGATCACGATCACGCCGTTGCGGGCGAGCAGCTCGGCGACGAAGCCGATGCGGCGGATGTTGGTGTCGCGGTCCTCCCTGCTGAAGCCGAGCCCCCTGGAGAGGTTCTCCCGGATGGCGTCGCCGTCGAGCACCTCGACACGGCGGCCCCGGCGGCGCAACTCGGTCGCGACCCCCTCCGCGATCGTCGACTTGCCCGCGCCCGAGAGCCCGGTCAGCCACAGCGCGAGTCCCTGATCGTTCATCCCGTTCTCCTCTGTGCCGGCCACGCCGGCCGGCCGTGGATGCCGCACTCCTTGTCGACGTCGCGCTCCCACCACCACCGGCCGGAGCGCGGGTCGTCCCCCTCCGCCACCGCGCGGGTGCAGGGGGCGCAGCCGAGGCTGCGGTAGCCGCGCTCGTAGAGCGGGTGCAGCGGCACCCCGTGGTCGGCGAGGTAGGCCCGTGTGGCCGCCTCGTCCCAGGCGGCGACCGGGTTCACCTTGACGACGCCGCCGTGGGCGCTGTCCAGCTCCACCACGCCGACCGAGCGGCGGCGCGCGGAGTGGTCGCGGCGCAGGCCGGTGAGCCAGCAGTCGAGGCCGGCCAGCAGCCGCTCCAGCGGCTCGACCTTGCGCAGGTGGCAGCAGTCGAGACGGCGCTCGACGGACTCGCGGAACGCGTTGACCCCGTGCGCGGTGGTGAACGTCTCCACCGCGGCGTGGTCGGGGAATCGCACCTCGATGGCGCGGCCGTAGTAGGCGCGCACCCGGTCGAGGTAGGCATAGGTCTCCTCGGGGAGCCGGCCGGTGTCGATGGTGACGATGCGCACCTCGGGATCGATGCGCAGCGCCATGTCCACCACCGCCATGCCGTCGGCCTGCAGGCTGGTCACCACGGCGGTGCGCGCCGGCGCGAAGCGCCCCAGCGCCCAGCCGACGATGTCCCGCGGGTGCCCCGCCTCGAGCCTGCGCGCCGTGCTCACCAGCTCGGCGGCGTCGACAGCGGCGGTGCGGGTCACAGCGCCCTCCCCAGCGTGGGCGCGTAGGCGGCACGGAGGATCTCGGCGACCTCCGGGCGGCTGAAGGCGCGGGGCAGGTCGTCACCGGCGGCGAGCAGCTCGCGCACCCGGGTGCCGCTCAGCAGCAGCCGGTGCTCCGGCCCGTGCGGGCAGGTGCGGGCACTGGCCATGCCCTCGCAGGCGGTGCAGTGGAACGTGTGCTCGAACTTGAACGCCTGGAAGCCGAGCCGCTCGGCGCCACCCAGCTCGTCGTAGAGCCGCTGCGCGTCGTAGGTGCCGTAGTAGCTGCCCACCCCGGCGGCGTCGCGGCCGATGATGAAGTGCGAGCAGCCGTAGTTGCGCCGCACCAGCCCGTGGTACACGGCCTCGCGCGGACCTGCGTAGCGCATCGCCGCGGGGAAGGTCGAGAGCAGCACCCGCTCGGGCGGGTAGTAGCCGTCGAGCAGCACCTCGTAGCAGCGCATCCGCACCGCGGCGGGGATGTCGTCGTCCTTGGTGACCCCCACCAGGGGGTGCAGCAGCAGGCCGTCGACCTGCTCCAGCGCCACCTTCGTCAGGTACTCGTGGGCGCGGTGCACCGGGTTGCGGGTCTGGAAGGCGACCACGCTCCGCCAGCCACGCTGCACGAAGGCGGCGCGCGTCCGGGCCGGATCGAGCGCACGCTCGTCGCCGCCACCACCGAGCACGCGCACCGCGCCCCCGATCAGCGTCGCACCGGCGCCGCGCAGCGCGCGCACCCCGGGGTGGGCGTCGTCGGTGGTGCGGTACACCTCGCGCGCCTCGCGCTCCAGGTCGCGGTCGAACACCTCGGCGACGGTGAGCACGCCGCGCAGCCGCCCCGAGGCATCCCGCAGCGCCAGCTCGGCGCCCTCGGCGAGCGCGCCCACCTCGAGGTCGCCGGCACTGAGGGTGATCGGCAGCGTCCAGGGGGTGCCGTCGCCGAGCGCGGCGCCGTCGACCACCGCCTCGTAGTCGGCCCTGCCGA
>JAQBPH010000021.1:0-7641 GCA_028287625.1 Chloroflexota bacterium
CGACTTCGACGTTCGCTGGCAGCGTCGCCGCCGCCTCGAAGCGATGCGTGAGGGCGCGGACCGGCACGCCCGCGTCTATTAGTAGGTCGACTACGACGCGCCCAACCCGGCCGGTCGCTCCGGTGACGAGCACCGGAGGCACTCGCGTCCGTGTCATGAGGACCTCGACGTCGTCCGCGGTCGGCCCACGGAATGAATCATGCCATCTTCCTGGGAGCGGATGAAGGTCAATCACGCGCGTTGTTACGGACCACCAGCGCGAGCTCGGCCCTCCGCCCCGTCAGCGCGGGATGAAGGCGAGATGCTCGTGGACCGAGCGCACCGCGGCGGACCCCTCGCCGACCGCCGCCGCCACCCGCTTCACCGACCCGGAGCGGACGTCTCCCACCGCGAACAGCCCCGGCGAGCTCGTCTCGAACGGAAGAGGTCGCCGTCCGAGCGCTCGCCACCGCTCGTCGAGCCGGTCGTCGGTCAGCGACCGGTCGGTGAGGACGAAGCCGCGGTCATCGAGGGCGGTGCACCCCGACAGCCACTCGGATGCGGGGTCGGCGCCGATGAACGAGAACAGCGACACGCAGGGCAGGCCCGCCTCGCCGGCGGGACCGGCGACGGTGACACGGCCGAGCGTCTCGTCTCCGTCGAGGCCGACGATGTTGGTCTGGGTCATGACCTGGACATTGGGGTGATTCTCCAGCCGGTCGACGAGGTAGCGGGACATCTGGGCGTCGAGCTCCGGCCCTCTGATGACCACGGTCACCGGACTTCCCAGGTCGGCGAGGTACGCCGCCGCCTGTCCGGCGGAGTTGCCGCCACCCACGACCACGACGGGGTTCCCGGCGCACTGGCGCGCCTCCACGTCGGTGGCGGCGTAGTACACGCCTCTCCCCTCGAACTCCTGCAGGCGATCGATCTCGAGCCGCCGGTAGCGGGCGCCCGATGCCATGATCACCGCCCGCCCGGCGACGGGCGTGCCGTCGGAGAGGTCGATGACGAGATGGCCGGCCTCCTCCCGCAGCGCGCTCGCCGCGCAGGGTGCGCTCAGGTGGGCGCCGAACTTCTCGGCCTGCACCAGTCCGCGCTGGGTGAGATCGCCGCCGGAGATGCCGAGGGGGAACCCGAAGTAGTTCTCGATCCTCGAGCTCGTCCCGGCCTGGCCGCCGGAGGCGACGCTGTCCAGTATCAGTGTCCGCAGGCCCTCGGACGCCCCGTACACCGCCGCCGCGAGGCCCCCCGGCCCGGCGCCGACGACGACGAGGTCGACGCAGCGGCTGGGAAGGTTTCCGACTGTGAGCCCGAGGTACTCCGCGAGCGCCCCGGGGCTGGGCCGGCGGAGGACCGTGCCGGAGACGATGACGACCGGCAGCTCCGACGGCTGGATGCCGAACTCCCGGAGCAGGCTCTCCACATGCGGGTCGGCGTCGGGGTCGAGCCACTCGTGGGGCAGACGGCTCCGGGAGAGGAACTCGCGGACCTGAAGGGACTCCGGCGAGAACCGGGAGCCCACCACACGCGTGGCCGCCGCGGCGCCGGTGAGGAGCGCGGTCCGGCGGGCCATGAACGCGGCGAGGATCTTGTCGCTGAGCCTGGGCAGGGTGGCGATGACCCGCCGGAGCGCGTCGGCCGGCACGGCCAGGACCTCGCCGGCCTCGACGACCCGCGCCGACACGAAGACCCTCTGGCGGGTGAGGAGGTTCAGCTCGCCGAGGAAGCGTCCGCGATCGTGGCTGGCGATGAGCCGCTCCTCGCCGCCGGTGCTGAGGACGATGTCCACCCGGCCCGAGAGGATGACGTAGAAGTCGTAGGCGGGGTCACCCTCGCGGTAGAGGTACTCGCCGACCTCGACCGTTCGACGGCTGCCGAGCGGCTCCAGAGATGCGAGCTCGGAGTCGTCGAGGGTCGGAGAGGCGGACTTGTCGCTCACCGCCGGGGTGCGAGGGTTCGGGGAGGTCATGGGTTCCTTCGTGAAGGTCGAGCCGGGCTCGGCCTGGTCGGTCGCGCCGCGGCGGCGGCGCGGATGGTGGCGAGGGCGCCATCGAGGGCAACCTCGAGCGGTGCGGCGTCGCGCCGGGTCTGGGAGAGCAGGAGGCCGCCCTGGAGCGCGGCGAGCACGGTGAGGGCGAGGGCATGGGTGTCCGCGTCCGCACGGAGCAGCCCCTTCGTCCGCATGGCGTCGAGGCCCTCGCGGAACGCAGCCTCCCAGCGGTCGAACCCGCCGGCGAGGAGCTCGCGCGCCCGCTCGTCGACGTCGGCCAACTCGGACGCCAGCGATCCGAGGGGGCAGCCCCCGTGGTGGCGCCGCCGCTGCACGTCGACGACGATGTCCCGCCAGGACTCCCAGGCCTCCCAGGAGTCCAGGTGGTGGAGATACGGTTCCTGAGCGTCGAGCACCTCATCGGTCGCGTGGCTGATCACCGCGCGGATCAACTCCCCCTTGTCGGCGAAGTAGTGGTACAGCTGGGAGCGGCCGACGCCGGCGGCCAGTCCCACGTCGTCGAGGCTGGTGCCCGCGACCCCGCCCTCGTAGACGAGCCTGGCCGCCGCGTCGACGATGCGCGCGCGCGTCGCCCGCCCCTTGGACGTCACCGGGGACGCGTCCCTGGGGATCGGAGAGGAGCCCGTCATCGTCTCGGTTGCCGTCCGCCCTGGGTCACCTGCCTCGACCACAGCCTAGCAGAATGTACTTGACAGTACAATCTATGTCGGATAGGTTGTACCAGATAGTACATTCTTTCCTTTCCCCGGAGGACCGCGATGACCACCCCGAGCTACTTCGACGCCTACGAGAACCTCGCCATGACCCGCGACGGCAACGGCGTTCTGACCGTCCGCTTCCACACCGGCGGGGGTCCCATCGTGTTCACCGGGCGGACCCACGAGGACCTCCCCCGGGCGCTGGAGGACATCGCGCTCGACGACGCCAACCGCGCGATGGTGCTGACCGGCACCGGCGACGTGTTCATGGACCGGATCGACGGCGAGAGCCTCGGGGAGATCTTCAAGCCCGGGCACTGGGAGAAGATCCGCACCGAGGGTCTGAAGGTGCTCCAGCGCCTCGTCGAGCTCCCCATGCCGGTCGTCGGGGTCGCCAACGGCCCGGCCACGGTGCACTCGGAATACCTGCTCCTGTCGGACATCCACATCGCCTCCGACCGCGCCGTCTACGGCGACCTCCCTCACCCCGCCTTCGGCATCACCGCGGGGGACGGGCTGCAGGTCGTCTGGGAGGAGGTCGCCGGCATCGCGCGGACACGCTGGCTGCTGTGGATCGGTGAGACGATCGACGCCACCACCGCGAGGGACTGGGGTGTCGTCAACGAGGTGGTCCCCCACGAGCGCGCGCTAGCCCGCGGGCTGGAGCTGGCGACCCGGCTGGCCGCGAAGCCCGACCTCTACCGGAGGCTTCAGAAGCAGACGCTCAACCAGCGTCTGCGCCGCCGGATCATCGAGGGCGTTCCCTATGGGATGGCCCTCGAGGGTCTCACCGCGTCGGACCTGGTCTATCAGCGCGCGGCCGGCTGAGTCTCCTCGGTGTCGACTCCCTGGTGGATCGGGTGGACGGGTGGGTCCCGCCGCCAGGAGGCGGCGGGACCACTGACCGACGGTCAGCCCGCGATCGCCGGCACCTGCGCGCCGATGAACCGTAGCAGCGCGTCGTTGACCTGGTTGGCGTGTGTCCAGGGGATCGCGTGCGGGCCGCCCTCGACGACGACGAGCGCCACGTCCCGGTTCAGCCCGCCCACGCGCTTCCCTGTCTTCTCGAAGGGCAGCACCTGGTCGGCATCGCCCTGCACGACCAGCAGCGGCACGTCGATCTTCCGCAGGTCGGCGCGGAAGTCGGTCTTCCACGTCGCCACGCAGGCGACCGCCGCCGTCGCCGATGCGACCGTCGCGAGGTTCCAGCTGACCCTGTACGCCTGGTCGCTGACCAGCTTCCGGCCGTCCACGCCGGTGCTGTAGAAGACGTCCAGGAAGGTCTCCATCCATGCGGGCGTGTCCGCCTTCGCGGCCTCGGCGAAACCGTCGAAGACGCTTTCGGGAACGCCCTCCGGGTTGTCTGACGCCTGCAGCAGGAAGGGCGGGATCGGGGCAACCAGGACCCCCCGGGCGACCCGTGCGGAGCCGTGGGCGCCGAGATAACGGGTCACCTCGCCGGTCCCCATCGAGTGCCCGACCAGCGTGGCGTCGCGCAGGTCGAGCTGCTCCATCAGGACAGCGAGGTCGGCCGCGAACGTGTCGTAGTCATAGCCGACGGTCGGCCGACTGGACTGGCCGAACCCGCGCCGGTCATAGGTGACCACCCGGTGGCCCGCTCCCAACAGGGCGGGCACCTGCCTGTCCCATGCCCGGCCGCTCAGGGGATAGCCATGGATCAGGACCACCGGCTTCCCCGCGCCGTGGTCTTCGTAATACAGGTCGATCGGGGCGGAGTTCTCCCTACCCACAGTGATCGAGGGCATCGCACATTCTCCTTTTCTGGTCCGATGATCGGGTTCGCTCTCAGGGGTTCGGCTGGCCGAGGTAGGGGAACGCGTTCAGCAGGTCGTCGTGCGGCGTGAGGCCGGTCGGCGGGACCTTGCCGTTGGTCAGCCAGGCGAACCGAAAGCTGTAGACGTCGTCGGTGGGGTGGCGGCCGTTGGGGTAGGCGACGGGCCTGCTGCGGTCGTACCGGAGGACGTCGGGCAGGAACATGAGGGCTCCCTGCCTGGCCTCCTCGGGCGGGTAGCCGCCCTTCTCCAGGACCTTGGACCACGGCCCCAGGTAGTTGGCCACGTCGTCGACCGGCTGGCGGGAGTTGTAGAGGTCCTTCTCGCCGTCGGGGGTGATGAACGGGTTGATGGTCGGGTTCCCGCCGCGGTCCATCTGCCTGAACGTTCCGTCCTGGGGCAGGCTGATCGTGGCCCAGACGCCGATCACCGGGCCCCCGCCCAGCATGCCGTCCGGCACCTCGAGCACGATCGACAGGATGTTGTTGCCGGCGAAGTCGTCGTGCCCGGTCCACTGGAATCCGTGCAGGGCTCCCTCGATGTCGGCGAAGAACGGCTCGCTGCGCGCCCCGGCGAACACCCGGATCCCTCCGGCGTCGACGGGCTGCGCCATCGCATCGAAGCTGACCGGGACGGACGCGGTGAGCTCCTCGCCGGCCGGCCCCGGCTCGCGGGCCTGGGCGCCGGTGGCGTAGTGGACCGTACCGGTCTGCACACCGTTCACGAGCTCGGAGAAGGTGAATGTGAAGGCGACGTCAGCCTGCGCGTCGCCGTCGTTGTCGATGTTGATCCGGTACACCGCCGCCGGGTGAAAATCCCGGCTGGTGATGACCGTTGCGGGCAGCTCGATCGGGGGCCTGACCGTCGGGTTGGAGTCGATGATCAGCACCGTCTTGCCCGGGTGCTCTGCTGACCTGAATGCGAACACGTCGGTGAGGTCCAGCCGCGTGTCATCGCCGGGAAACCTGAGATTGTCGGCGCTGAAGTGGTTCGACATCGTTACTCCTTGGTTGCGATGTGGGGGTCGTTCGGGTGCTGGCTGAGCGCGGTGGTGGCCACCGTCATCCAGGCATACAGCGGCAGCGACTCCATGATCGAGTGCATCTCGGCGGGGTCGTGGGCTCGCCACAGGCCCAGCGTGCGCCACCTGCCCGGCTGGGCCGGCAGCGACCAGAGCCGGAGGAGGTGTCCCTGCTCGGCCAGCTCACGCGCACGTACCGCCTCGCGCGCCGTGGTGTCGGCGACGGTCTGGACGACCGTGCCATCGGGGACAGTGATGGTCAGGGTGATCAGAAACTCCATGGTTCGCGCCCTAGTTTCGGTGTGCGGATGATCCGGATCTCCCGGGTCATTCGGGTGAGGCGCGAGCGGTGCGACCTCATCTGTCCGCCACACACGCAGCGGCATCGAGGTGAGGACCTCCTCCAGCTGACCGCCGTCAGCGGCGGCGAAGAGTCCGAGCGTGCGCCATTCCCCCGGTTGCAGTGGAGGACGCCACAGGCGAAGCAGGTGCCCCTGCGCGGCGAGCTCGCGGGAGCGTTCAGCCTCGCGTGTGCGGATGGCTTGGACGGTCTCGTCCGACGTTCCGTCGGGAACGTGGGTGGTCATCGTGACGAGGTACTCCATGGTTGGCGCCTCCTGGGTAGGCAGCAGTGCTCCGCATTGGCCCCATCCTGCCCCTGCCGCCAGGACCGACGCCACGACCAGCTTCCTCCCTCCTGTTAGGCGCAGCCTCCCACGGCACGTACCATGTCAGGCGTGGAGCTGCGCCAACTCCGGTACTTCCTCGCGGTGGCCGAGGAGCTGAACTTCGGCCGGGCCGCCGACCGACTGCTGATCGCCGGACCCTCCCTCTCTCAGCAGATCAAGGCGCTCGAACAGGACCTGGGGGTGCGGCTCTTCGACCGCGACCGCCGCTCGGTGGCCCTCACCCCGGCCGGCGCGGCCCTGCTCCCACACACCCGGGCGTTGCTCGACCGGGCCGACGACCTGCGGCGCCGCGCCGGCCAGATGTCTGGCTCCGAACCGGTCCGGCTCGGCTACGTCAGCTGGCTGCCCGCAGCCTTGACCGCCCGCACCTTCATGGTAGCGCGGCTGCACATTGACGCCTGGATCGCGCCATCGCACACACAGACAGCCCGGGTCGCGGACGGCAGCCTGGACTTGGCGGTGTGCTGGGTGCGCACACAGGACCTGGAGCAGTACGGGCTCATAGCCCGGCTCATCGGCGCCGACCGCCTCTACGCGGTCGCCACCGGTGACGACACCAGCGATGTCCGTGCCGAGGACACCGCTGTTCTCATCGATGACGACATCACCTCCTGGGCATCCTGGAACCTCTATGCCGAACAACTGGCCCGCGACGCCGGCGCCCGCGTGGTACGGATCTCCGACGGCGGCATCACCGGCCCCGCCTTCTTCGACCACGTGCGCCGCAGCCGCCGCCCTATCGTCAACTCGCCCAAGGGCCAGGCCACGCCGCTTCCGCCCGACCTGGTCCGGCGCCCAGTGAGCGCCCCGGAGGTCTACTGGACCTGGTCGTTGCTCTGGCGACGCGGCGAGGCGCGCGCCGCCGTCCTGGCGGTGGTGGCCGCCCTCACCGACGGGGTCGGCGACCTCGAAATCCATCCGCCGGACGCTTGGCTGCCCGACAGCGACCCGCACAAACAGTAGGTATCCCGCTGCAGGCGACGTTTCGGCCTTGTCCCGCCGCCGGGAGTAGAGGCTGTGAGTGTCCTTGGCGTGCGCGACCTCCCGCGGCGGACCTCTGGTCCGACGACTCCAGCCCGCGGACTCAGTTCAGCCGACACTCGACCCGCAGGGCGAACGCTGCCCTGGTACGCGCCCAGGACGAGCACCCTACGGCATGCGAGCCCTCCCATGATCTACTGACCGCCAGGTCAGCGTCGGCGCCTCCCGGTTGTCCACAGGCGGGTCGCAGCGAAAAGGCCCCACTCCCTCCACCTCAATATGGTACCGCCCCCGGGGCTTGCCGCAAGCCCCCGGGTATGGTGCAGAGTTTCCTGACAAACGTTGGGAAATGAGGAGTGGTGTATGTCCGAGCATGCAGTTGTGATCGCCGGCGGCGGTCCGACGGGGATGATGCTGGCGGCGGAGCTGACGCTGGCGGGGACCGACGTCCTCATCGTCGAGCGAC
>JAQBPH010000647.1:0-4573 GCA_028287625.1 Chloroflexota bacterium
GGCGCCGGCGAGGCGGCGCCGCCTCCTCGCCGGCGGGGAGGGCGTCGGCAACCGCGGCGACCGCGAGTGGCTCAGCCGCCTGCGGGGCCGGCACCGGCCCTCCCTCCAGCATCGTCCCGGCGCCGGCGACCGGCTTGGCGGGGAGCATCAGGGCCATCACCGCGCAGAGGGCGGTGATCCCCGCGGTGAGCAGGAAGAGGTCGCCGAGCCCACCCCCGAAGGCGGCGGTCTGCACCGCACCCCGCCAGGCGAGCATGCCACCGCCGCTGAGGTGCGGGTCGGCGGCGGCACCGGCGACGCTCAGCGACGCCCGGCTGGAGAACTGCTGCGCCATCTGGGTGGTGAGCACCGATGTCATCACCGCCAGCCCGAATGCCGAGGCGATCCGCTGGACGATGTTGTTGACCGCGCTCGCCCGGTTCACCTCGGCAGTGGGGATCCCCGCCATGGAACTGGTCATGATCGGCATGAACGCGATGCCCATGCCGATGTTGCGGACGCACATCCAGAGGACGAGCACGCCCCGCGGGGTGTCGGGGGTGACGTTGCGCATCAGGTAGGTGCCGTAGGCGACCACCAGGCAGCCGACCGCCGCCGGCCAGCGGGCGCCGATCCTGTCGTAGATCCTCCCCGAGATGGGCATGGTGAGGCCGGTGAGCAGGGCGGGCAGGAGCAGCAGCAGGCCCGCCTGGAGGGCGCCCATCCCCTCGCCCTCCTGGAGGAACAGGGGGATGTAGAAGTACAGCCCGAAGAGGCCGGCGAAGAGCACCGAGATGAGGATCAGCGAGTTGGTGAAGTTCCAGTAGCGGAAGACGTGGACGTCGAGCAGCGGGTCGGCGACGGAGAGCTCGATGATCGCGAAGACCGCGAGGCTCAGGACGCCGATCACGACCAGCCCGAGGATGCGGTACGAGGTCCAGCCCCAGTCGGCGCCCTTGGAGAGGGCGAGCAGCAGCGCGAAGAGGCCGGTCGAGACGGTCAGGAAGCCGCCGAGGTCGAAGCGCTGTCCGGCAACCCGGGGGAAGCGGGGCAGCACCATCAGGGCCGCGACCAGGCCGAGCGCGCCGATGGGCACGTTGATGTAGAAGATCAGCCGCCAGTTCACGTACTCGACGAGGTACCCGCCGATGGTGGGACCGACGGTGGGCGCGAAGAGCACCCCCAGCCCGAACAGGCCCATGGCGACGCCGAGCTTCTGGGGCGGCACGATCTTGTAGAGCATCGCCATCGACACCGCCGGCATCAGACCGCCGCCGACGGCCTGGACGACGCGGAAGAACAGCAGGCTGTTCAGGCTCCACGCGACCCCGCAGAGCGCCGACCCGGCGGCGAAGGCGACCAGGGCGACGTTGTAGATGCGGTCGAGCCCGTAGCGGTCGCCGAGCCAGCCGCTCGCCGGCACGACGATGCCGAGCATCAGGGTGTAGATGGTGGCCACCCACTGCACCTGGTCGGTGGTGGCGCCGAAGTCGCGCTGCATGGTGGGCACGGCGACGTTGACGATGTCGGTGTCGAGGATGGACATGAACATCCCCACCACCAGCACGGTGAGCGGAAGCGCCCAGTTGCCGGGTGTGACGTCGCCCTCGACATGCGCACGGCCACCGCGACTCACGTCGGACGACCCGTCTTTCCGGTCACGCAGCCCCTCCACCCAGCGGCGGCTCCGCCTGCCGGTCGAGGCATCAGCATAGCGGAGATCGGGAGCGCGCTCGCCCATCGGACACGGGCGTGGCGCTGGGTGCGGCTGTGGCAGGATGGCCCGGCCGATGAGCGCCGCACCACCCTCCGCCGCCCCGTCGGCCGACGCCCGGATCGCCTACGACAGCTCCCAGGGGCGGTGGGTGCTGGCGGTCGCGATCCTCGCCTCGGGGGTGGCCTCGCTCGACGCCACCGTGGTGAACGTCGCCCTGCCGGCGATCGGCCGTGACCTCCACGCCGGGTTCTCCGGGCTGCAGTGGACGGTCAACGGCTACACCCTGGCGCTGGGCTCGCTGCTGCTCCTCGGCGGCTCGCTCGGTGACCGCTACGGCCGGCGCCGGATGCTGGTGACCGGCCTGGCGGTGTTCACCGCCGCCTCTCTGCTCTGCGCGGTGGCCCCGTCGATCGGCCTGCTGGTGGCGGCGCGGGTGCTCCAGGGCGCCGGCGGCGCGCTGCTCACCCCGGAGAGCCTGGCGATCATCACCGCCAGCCTCCGGCCCGAGGACCGGGGCCGCGCCATCGGCGCCTGGTCGGGCACCCAGGGCCTGGCCTCGGCGGTGGGCCCGCTGGCCGGCGGCTGGCTGGTGGTCGCGGTCTCCTGGCGGCTGATCTTCGTGCTCAACGTGCCCGTCGCGGCCTTGACCGTCTGGGCGGCGCTGCGCCACGTCCCCGAGACCGCGGACCCGGAGGCGTCGGGCCGCCCCGACGTGGCCGGGGCGGTGCTCGCCGCCGCCGGCCTGGGCGGCGTCGTCTACGCGCTCATCGAGGCGCCGGCGTCGGGCGACCGGGCGGCCGTGATCGCCGCCGGGGTGGCCGGCGTGCTGGCCCTGGCCGGGTTCCTCGCCACCGAGCGGCGGGCGCGCCAGCCGATGCTGCCGCTCTCGCTCTTCCGCGACCCGCAGTTCACCGGCGCCAACCTCGCCACCTTCGCGGTCTACGGCGGCCTGGGCGCCGCGATCTTCCTGATCGTGCTCCAGCTCCAGGAGGCGGCGCGCTGGTCGCCGGTGACGGCAGGGGCCGCGCTCCTCCCGCTCACCGTGCTGACGCTGCTGCTGTCGGCACGCGCCGGCGCCCTGGCCCAACGCATCGGCCCCCGCCTGCCGATGACCGTGGGCCCGCTGGTGACCGCCCTCGGCCTGCTCCTCCTCGGCGGCATCGGCCGCCACGCCGACTACCTCCGCGACGTGCTCCCCGGGATGGTGGTGCTGGGCCTCGGCCTCTCCCTCACCGTGGCCCCGCTCACCGCCGCGGTGCTCGGGGCCGTGGAGGAGCGCCACGCCGGCGTCGCCTCGGCGGTGAACAACGCGGTGGCCCGGGTCGCCGGCCTGCTCGCGGTGGCGGTGCTGCCGCTGCTGTCGGGGCTGGCCACGACCCGGTTGGGGAGCCCCGAGTACACCGCCGCCTACGGGCGCGCCATGCTGATCGCCGCCCTGGTCTGCGCCGCCGGCGGGGTGGTGGCGCTGCTCACGGTGCGACGCGGCGCCGACGTGTCGGCGGCGCCCCCGCCCAGCCCGCAGCACGCCTGCCAGCACCCCGTGGGCTGCCTGCGGCCGGCCACGGCGAGCGCGGAGGCCTCCTCCCGGTGAGCGGCGAGGCGCGCTTCACCCTCGGGGTGGAGGAGGAGTACCAGGTCGTCGACGCCGCCACCGGCGAGCTCTCCGGGCGCGCCGGCGCGGTGCTCGAGGAGGCCCGCCGGCGGCTGGGCGACGCCGCCCAGCCCGAGCTGCGCCGCTCCCAGGTCGAGGCCGGCACCCCGGTGTGCGAGACCCTCGCCGACGTGCGCCGCGAGCTGGTGCGGATGCGCCGCGCGATGCACGGCGCCGCCGAGCGGGAGGGCTGCCGCATCGCCGCCGCGGGGACCCATCCGCTCTCCTCGTGGCGGGAGCAGGAGGTGACCCCGAAGCAGCGCTACCGAGCCCTCGAGGATGCGGCGCGGCAGGTGGCGAAGGAGACCCTGGTCTTCGGCTGCCACGTGCACGTGGCCTGCGGAGACCCGGAGACCACGATCGGGGTGATGAACCGCAGCCGTCCCTGGCTGCCGGTGCTGCTGGCGCTCTCGGCCAGCTCACCCTTCTGGGAGGGGGACGACACCGGGTTCGCCAGCTACCGGACGATCCTCTTCCGCCGCTGGCCGACCGCGGGGGCGCCGCTGATCTTCGCGGACCGGGCCGAGTACGACGCCCTGGTCGCCGCGCTGACCGCCGCCGGCACCATCCCCGACGCCACCCAGATCTACTGGGACATGCGCCCCTCGGCGCGCTATCCCACCCTGGAGTACCGCGTCGCCGACTGCTGCACGACCGTCGACGAGGCGGTGATGATCGCCGGCCTGACCCGCGGGCTGGCCCGCACCGGCGAGCGCGAGCACGCCGCCGGCTCGGCGCTGGTCGACCTGCGCCCCGAGCTGCTCGAGGCGGCGATGTGGCAGGCGGCGCGGGACGGCCTGGACGGCGAGCTGATCGACATGGAGCGGACCCGCCGGCTCCCCGCCGCCCTGCTGCTGGAGCGGCTGCTCGACCACGTGCGCCCGGCGCTCGAGGAGCACGGCGACCGGGAGGAGGTGGAGGGCCTGGTGCGGGAGACGCGGCGCCGCGGGAACGGCGCCACCCGGCAGCGCGCCGCCCACGGGCGGAGGGGCCGGATCGAGGACGTTGCGGCGTTGGTGGTCGAGGAGACGGCGCAGGGGCTGGACTGAGCGAGGTCTGATGAGGGCAGTAGGCCCACGCCAGGCTGGACCGCAAGCAGAGGGATAGCCACCCCTCCAGACGTCGAAGTACGCAGACCCGAACCCCTCGGAACAGGTTTACTGGAGCTAGCCGTGGGCTAGCCGGACCAGAAAACGTCTGGCCGGACCCGTCGAGACCACAACAGC
>JAQBPH010000040.1:0-10738 GCA_028287625.1 Chloroflexota bacterium
GCGCTGCGCACCGTGCTCGTGGACAGCGACTTCGGCCACCGCTGGATCGGGGTCACCGCGGTCCTCCTCGGGCTCTCGCCGGCGCTGCGCTCGCGGCTCCGCCCCGCAGCCGCCGTGGCCTGCGTGCTCGCCCTGACCGAGGGCGTCCTGCTCGGCATCAGCGGGCACACCGGGGACAGCGCCGCGCCCAGCGTCCTGGGGATCGCCGTCCGCTCCGTCCACCTGCTCGCCGCCGGCGTCTGGGCGGGCGGCATCGTCGCCCTGATCGTGGCGTGGACGGCGCTGCGGCGCCTGCGGGTGGCACCCGGCACCGGCGCGCGGCTGCTGCGGGGGTTCGGCGGTGTGGCCGCCGCCGGTCTGCTCGGCGCCGGGGTCACCGGCCTGCTGCTGGCGGGGAGCCAGGTGGCGACGGTGACCGCGCTGCTGGCGACCACCTACGGCACCGTCCTCGTCGCCAAGGTGGTGCTCTTCCTCGGCCTGGGCGGCCTCGGCCTCCGCCACGCCCGGATGGGCGACCGCCGGGGAGCGGCGGGCACCGCCACTCCGCAGCGGCTCCCACGCACGCTGCCGGTGGAGGCGGCCGGCGCGGTCGGCGTGGTGCTGCTCGCCTCGTTCCTCGGTGCCTCCTCGCCTCCACGCGGAGCCGAGTTCCAGCCCGCCCCTCCCGCCACCCCCACGGCGCTCACCCGCACCGTCGACGACCTCGTCGTCGGCGTGTCCATCAAGCCCAACCGCCCCGGCCGCAACCTGCTCGCCCTCGACGTCCTGCAGACCCGCTTCCCCGCGCCTGCCCCGGTGCAGGGGGTGACCGTCCAGGTTGGGACCCCGCGCGGTGACGTGGTGCTCGCCACCCGGCCGGCCGGCACCCACTACGACGCCGGGGCGCTGGACCTCGCCGCCCCGGGCGCGCTCGCGCTGCGGGTGACCGTGCAACGCCCCGGCCTGCCCGCCGTCGAGCTCGCGCTGCCCTGGGTGGTGGACGCACCACCTCCCGCGCGCCACCCCACGGTGGTGTCGGACGCGCCGCTCGCGCTCCCGGCCGAGGTTCTCGCCGGCGCCGTCGCCACCCTCGGAGGTGGCATGGCCCTGGTGGCCGCTGTGCGACGGCGCCGCTCGCGGACATCCGCCGGTGCGCGGGTCGCGGGGGAGCAGCGTGCCGCATAGCCGGCGCGCACAGTGCCGTCACGCCGATGACGGTCCTGTCACCGCGCCGCCTCGCACGCCACCGGCGCGGGTACCGTCTCCGACAGCGATGCCGCGATCGACCACGACCTCCGACACCCCGCAGTCACCGACCGGGCGCCACCGCGGCCTCGGCGGGGGCGGCACCGCGCCGCGCAGCGAGCGCAGGCGGCAGCAGCGCCGGCGCGACAGGCGCGCGGAGCAGGGTGGGTTCTCGCGCTGGGGATGGTGGCTCGGCGGAGGCGCGGCCGTGTCCGTCGCGGCGGTCGGCATCGCCGTGGTCACCGGCGCCGCCGGGTCGACGAGCGCCGCGCCGCAGCACCCGGCCGCGCCCGCCGGGACGCAGACCTTCACCGAGAAGTCGCGTCAGCACGTGACCGGGCACGTCGTCTACGACCACAGCCCTCCGGCCGGTGGCAACCACTCCTCGACGTGGCTGAACTGCGGCATCTACGTGGTCGGCGTGCCCAACGAGAACGTCGTCCACGCCCTCGAGCACGGGGCGGTCTGGATCACCTACATGCCGACCCTGCCGGCCGACCAGGTGCAGCGGCTCCAGGACCTGGCCCTCTCGAAGTACGACGGTCCCAATCGGTACGTCGTCCTGAGCCCCTACTACGGTCTGTCCGCGCCGATCACGGTGACCGCCTGGGGCGCCCAGCTGAAGCTCACCTCGGCGTCGGATCCGAGGCTGGGTCAGTTCATCGACCACTTCCGCGAGAGCCCCCAGGCGCCCGAGCCCGGCGGTGCCTGCAGGGGCGGGGCCGGCAGACCCCTGGCCTGAGCCGCGCAGAGAGGATCACCGGCTCAGCAGGTGGTCGGGGACCGCACCGTCACCGGACGGCAGACGAAGGTGCTGCCGCCGCCGTCGTCCCACGCAGCGTAGACCCGTCCCCCCGCAGGGCCGCCGCGCCACCCGTACGTGACCGCGGTGGCGTCGCCGGACCAGCTGGTCATGTGGGACGTCCCGCCCGCGACGACCGTGGCCCCGTGGCCGGCGGGGCCCCAACCGTGGAAGTCGAAGCGCACGGAGTTGCAGCCGCCGTTCGGGACACAGTTGAAGGTGATGGTGACGTGTCCCGCCGTGGGAGCGAGGGTAGGGGCCGGAGTGCGGGTGGGCGGTGGCGTGCGAGCGGGCATGCCGCGGCCACCCCCGGCGTGGGCGGCGACCGCCGCCACCGTCGCCGCGGCGATCAGGCCGGCGGCGCAGAGAGCCAGGACGGCCGCACGTCGCCGGTCTCCGCTCACGATTCCCTCCCTGATGGTGCGTGCCGAGTGTGTGCCACCGGTCCACAAGACCAGCCCCATTCCGGCGTTCTACCGGGGAGACGTCGTCCGCGCAACCCGGTCGCACCGCGCCCGCGGTGATCCCGATCGCGGCCGCGACGAGCACCCGTCATCAACGACATCGGACCCCGTGACGCGCACTCAGCGGCGGGGCGTGGAGGCCCGTCGATGCCCTTCCTCAACCCGGGACACATCTGGTTGATCATGCTGCTGCTGGTCGTCGTCCTCATCGTCTGGGGACCTGGCAAGCTGCCCGAGGTCGGCGCCGGGATGGGCCGTGCCATCAAGGAGTTCAGGAGCGCCGCCAGCTCTGCGAGCGACTCGTTGAGTCGCTCGGCGGTGACGCCGCCGGAGACCGTGCATCCCGCCGAGGCCACCGGCACCGAGGCCGGGGCCGACAGCAGGAAGTAGGTCGAGGAGCGGGGCCGGCCGCGCCGGCCGGCCCCCCTCGAGCCGCCGTCAGCTGACGACGATCACCCCCTCCATCGGGGTGTCCGGGAAGCCTGACGACGGAAGCGCGGACACCTGGCCCGTCTTGTCGTCGTACTTTGCGTGCGCGCTGCAGTAGTAGTGGTACACGCCCGCGGGCAGCTGCAGCGTCTTGGTCCCCCCGTTGCCGTCGATGTGGAGGTCGAACGGCACCGCGGAGCCGGGCAGGCTGGTGACCGTGTGCCCGTCGGTGTCGGCGTTCTTGATGGTGATGGTTCCCATCGGGGCGACGGTGACCACGAAGGGTGAGAACCGATCGACACCGGGAATGTCGATCTGCGCGGTGGCGGGGCCGTTCGCCGCCGCCTTCGCCGCCGTCACCGGCAGCGTCTGGGGTGCGGCCTCGGCCCCGCAGGCGGAGATGGCGACCCCGGCCAGCCCCAGGGCGAATGTGCCGGCCAGGATCCTTCGACAGCTGTGCATGAGCTCGTTTCCCTTCCTCGCGTCTCCCCCCCTCGTCGAGCCCGAGGCGACGCGTGACCTCGGGCCGTTCACGAGTCCAAACGTCCGGGCATCGCAGAAGCCTGCACGGCGCCCTGTCTTTGCGCATCGATTGCGGAGATGTTGTCGAGGGGAGAGGCGCAGACCGCCGCCCCCTCTCGAGCGTCAGCGGTCGCGCAGCTCTCCCGGCACCGCGCTGAGCTCGACTATCCGGCCGCCCTGGAGAACCCGCAGCTCGAGCGGCCGGCCGATCGCCCCTGCGACCATGAGCCGCTGCAGGTCGCCGGCGTCGCGCACCGGGGTGCCGTCCACCTCGAGCAGGAGGTCGCCGGGACGCAGCCCGGCGCGCGCCGCGGGGCTGCCGTCGACCACCTCGGCGACGCCGATGGCGGTGGTGCGCTCCAGCTCGCGGGCGGTGCGGGGAGGCAGCGGACGGGTGGCCCCGGCGACGCCGAGGTAGGCACGGCGCACCCGCCCCTCGGCGAGCAGCTGGCCGAGGATGCGCTGGGTGGTGGCGTTGACCGGCACCGCCAGGCCGAGGCCGACGCCGGCCACCGCGGTGTTGACCCCGACCACCCGGCCGGCGCTGTCGGCGAGGGCGCCGCCGGAGTTGCCGGGGTTGAGGGCGGCGTCGGTCTGGATGACGTTCTCGACCACGCGGCTCACCGTGCCCGAACGGGTGACCATCGAGCGGCCCAGCGCGCTCACCACCCCCGCGGTCACCGATCCGCCATAGCCGAGCGGGGTGCCCACCGCGACCACCAGCTGGCCGACGCGGAGCCGGTCGGCGTCGCCCAGGGCGGCGGGGACTAGGTCGTGGGCGGTGACCCGCACGACGGCGAGGTCGGAGAGCCGGTCGCTGCCCACCACCGTGAACTCGAGCTCACGGCCGTCGAGGAGGGCGGCGACGCCCCCACGAGCCCCCTCGACGACGTGGGCCGAGGTGAGCAGGTGGCCGTCGGGGGTGAGCACCACCGCCGACCCGCCCCCGGCCGGGCGGATGCCGCCGCCGGGGACGCGCCGGCCGACGCGGAGGCCGGCCACCGAGTGGAGCATCCGCTCCGCGACGGTGGTGACCACCAGCGAGTAGGCGTCGAGCGCGGCGGCGCCGGCGGGATCGTCCCGCGGATCGAGGGCGAGCGCCATGGCCGTCGCTACGCCTCCGGCCCGTCGGCGCGGGCCCTGCCCACGGCCCCGAGCGCGGTGCGGAGGCTCTCGATCCACTCCGCCTGGTTGCGGCCGACGAGGCGGACGCACCAGGCCAGCGCCTCGCTGCGGCTGCGCGCCACCCCGGCCTCGACCAGGGTGTCGAGCACCTCCCGCTCGGGCATGCGCAGCCGGGTCATGAAGGGGACGCTGAGGGTGGTGAAGAGCTCGCGGCGGTCGCCGCAGACGGCGCCCCAGGAGACCTTGCGCCCGAAGCGGTGCTCGGCCTCGAGGGCGATGCGCACCCGGCGGTCGCGGGTGTCCTGGCGGAAGCCGCCGATGCGGGCCGCCCGGGCGGTGGCGCGCTCGGCGTCGGTCGCGGTCTCCGGCAGCTCGACGTCGCCCAGGGTGCCGACCACGAGGATCTCCTCGGCGTCGGCGCTCACCTCGGGGGCGGCGGTGAACCAGTCGGTGGGAACCCGCCCGGCGAACCAGGCGGCGGCCTCGGAGGCCTCCAGGGGAGGGGGGTCGGAGTGCTTCTGGAATTTCATGATTACAACATTACCAGACTAGGGCCCAGTCTTAGCGCGGAGCTCCGGACCCGCACGGTATCGAGCGGACGGACCGGCGCCCTCGGCGACGACCAGCCCGGCACGGACCAGCTGGGCGAGCTCGTGCTGGAGCGTTCGGCGGGGCGTCTCCGAGAACAGCGCCTGGTAGTCGCGGATGGTGAGGCCGCCCTTGCCGCGCACCGTCGCGACGGCGATCCGCTGCCGGTCGCTCAGGCCGTGGTCGAGTACCAGCCCGTCGAGCCACAGGGCGTCGATGCCGTGGGAGGTCAGCTCCGATGCCAGGCCGGCGATCCCGGTCGCGATGTACTCCACCCATGCGGTGAGGTCGCCCGCCCGGTCCGCCGAGCGGAGCGCCCCGTAATACGCCGAGCGGTCGCGATCATGGTGCGCGCTCACGCTGATCAGACGGGTGAAGCCGTATCCTCCCCGCACCAGGCAGGCGGTCGAGATCAGGCGGGCGGTGCGTCCGTTGCCATCGAGGAACGGATGGATGGCCGCAAGCTCGTAGTGCGCCAGCGCAGCGGTGACGACCGGGTGCTGGTCGCGCCCCAGGCTCTCCAGCCAGTCCACGAGGTCGGCCATCCGCCCCGGCACCGCATACGCGGGCGGGGGCGTGTACACCACCTCGCCGGTCGCGTGGTCCACCACGGCGTTCTGCATCCGTCGGTATGCGCCCGGTGCTGCCGCGCCTCCGCGGACGCCCTCGACCAACCGCCGGTGTGCTTCCCGGATGACCGCCTGGGTGAAGGGCAGTCCGGCCTCGAGATGGTCCCGGAGGAGCGTCGCGGCCTCGATGACGTTCACCACCTCGCGCCTGCTGTCGGGGTCGACATCCTCCGCGGGATCGCCGGTCACGATGCGCCTGGCCTGCTCCAGGGTCACCCGGGAACCCTCGAGGACGGTGGTGTGATACGCCTCCTCCGCAAGCGCCGACCTCTCGAGCTCTGCGATCCACCGCGGCGAGAGGGAGAGGGCCTCGAGGAAGCCCTGTGCACGGTCAGCCGACCGGACCGCCTTCCATGTGGAAGCGGTCATCGTGAAGCTGGGTCGGTAGGGCATTGCGCGATTATGGCGCGATATCGCGCGGCAGCGTGGCGCGACCCCGGCGGGGTCAGGCGCCGGGCACGGCCGCGGTGGCGGCGGGGCCCGAGGAGGCCCGAACGCTCCGTTCCGGGTCGGCGGGCAGGGTGAGCACGAAGCGCGAGCCCACCCCCGGCTCGGACTGCAGGTCGATCCGGCCGCCGTGCTCGGCGGCGATCTTGGTCACGATGCTGAGCCCGAGCCCGCTGCCGCCCTCGGCGCGGGAACGGCTGCGGTCGACCCGGTAGAAGCGGTCGAAGACCTTCCCCTGCTCCTCGGCGGGGATGCCGATGCCGCTGTCGCGCACCGCCACCTGGACCCACTCCGGCGACACCCCGGCGTCCTCGATGACCACGTGGCCGCCGCGGTGGTTGTAGCGGATGCCGTTCTCGACCAGGTTGGTGAGCGCGCGGCGCAGGCTCAGGGGGTCGCCGAGGACCACCGTCCCGGAGCTCACCGTGCACAGCACCTGCACCCCCCGCCGCTCGCCCAGCGGCTCCATCTCCTCGGCCACCGCCTCGGCGAGCGAGGACAGGTCGACGCGCGTCTGGGGGAGGGGGCCGTCGCCCTCGGCGAGGGCGAGCAGGTCCTCGACCAGCCGGTGGATGCGCACCGTGGCCGCCTTGGCGTCGTTGGCGACGTGGCGGTAGTCCTCGAGGCTGGCGTCGGGGTCGAGGCGCACCGAGTCGAGGGCGATCTGCAGGGTGGTGAGCGGGGTGCGGAGCTCGTGGGAGGCGTCGGCGACGAACTGGCGCTGGCGCTCGAAGGCGTCGTCGAGCCGCTCGACCATGTCGTTGAACGCCTCGCCGAGCTGCTGCAGCTCCTCGTCGGCGTGGTCGAGCGTGATCCGCTCCTTGAGGTTGCGGCCGCTGATCCGGCGGGCCACCCCGACCAGCTCGGAGATGGGCCGCAGCGCGCGCCCCGCCACCACCGAGCCGGCGGCGGCGCCCCCGGCGATGAGCGCGAGGAAGCCCAGGATGGAGAAGAACTGCAGCCGCTCCAGGGTCTGCGCCCGCGCCGTGGCCACGGCGCCGTCGACCACCCGCTGGCTGTACACGAAGCCGGTCACCGGGTCGGGGAAGAGCCGGGTCTCGACGGGGATGCCGGCGAGGTGGGCGGCGGCGTTGACGAAGATCAGCAGGATGCCCGCGGCGAGGGCGAGCAGCGACACGTACCAGAAGGTGAGGCGGAAGCGGAGCGAGCGGGCGGCCGGGCGCCGGCGGCGGGCGGGCTCGGCCGCCGCCTCAGAGCCGGTAGCCGCGCCCGATGACCGTGTGGATGTGGGGTGGTCCATCGAATCCATCGTTGATCTTCCGGCGCAGCTTCATGATGTGGACCCGCACCGTGTTGGTGAAGGGGTCGGCCTCGCGGTCCCACACGTGCTCCAGCAGGTCCTCCTGGCTGACGATGCGGTTGGGGTGCCGCATGAAGTACTCGAGGATCCCGTACTCCTTGCGGTTGAGGGTGATCTCCACGCCGGCCCGGGTGACCCGCTGGCGGGCGGGGTCGAGCAGCATGTCGCCGTGCTCGAGCACCGGCTGGCGCGCCTCGGCGCGGTCGCGCCGGAAGAGGGCGCGGAGCCGGGCCTGGAGCTCGTCGAGGTCGAAGGGCTTGGGCAGGTAGTCGTCGGCGCCGGCGTCGAGGCCGGCGATGCGGTCGCCGATCGCGGTCCGGGCGGTGACCATGAGGATGTAGCAGCTCGGCTGCGCGGTGCGGATCTCGCGGCAGACGGTCATGCCGTCGACCCCGGGGAGGTTGAGGTCGAGGAGCACCGCGTCGTAGTCGGAGTCGGCGGCGGCGCCCAGGGCCTGGTGGCCGTCGTAGGCGACGTCGACCGCGTAGCCGGTGCGCCGCAGGGCGCGGGCGACGGCGTCGGCGATGGGAGTCTCGTCCTCGACGACGAGCAGGCGCATGGAGGGCTCCGGCACGGGTGGGCTCTACAACGGTACCGCGCTGCCGTCAAGTCCCTGTGAAGGCGCGGTCGCGACTCCTGCACCGGGACCGGATTCGGCCTTGAACACCTGTCTCGCCTGTCCGTATGCTTCGTTCGATGCGAGGAACCGGGCGGTGGGCCCACCTGCTCCTGCTGCTGCCCTTCGTCGGGCTGCTGTATCCGCCCCTCTACGCCCGGGTCGAGCCCAGGGTCTCGGGGGTGCCCTTCTTCATCTGGTACCAGTTCGCCTGGATCGCCGGGGCGGCGCTGGTGATGATCGTCGCCTACCGGCTGATCGGCGACCGGGGGGACGTGTAGGTGGTCCACGGCGCCGAGCTCAGCGTCTTCATCGTCCTCAGCCTGCTGGTGACGGTGGTGGGCTTCGGCGCCGGCCGCTGGCGGCGGGCCAAGCTGGACCACCTCGACGAGTGGGGCCTGGGCGGCCGGAAGTTCGGCAGCGTGATCACCTGGTTCCTGCTCGGCGGCGACCTGTACACCGCCTACACCTTCGTGGCGGTGCCGGCGGCCGTCTACGCCACCGGCGCCATCGGCCTCTTCGCCGTCCCCTACACGATCATCGTCTGGCCGATCGTCTTCCTGGTGATGCCGAAGCTCTGGCAGGTGTCGCGCAACCGCGGCTACGTCACCGCCTCCGACTACGTGAAGGACCGCTTCGACAGCCGTCTGCTCGCCCTCGCCATCGCGCTCACCGGCATCGTCGCCACCATGCCGTACATCGCCCTGCAGATCTTCGGCATCGAGGTCGTGATCGAGCAGATGGGGGTCAACGTCGACATCGCGCTGATCACCGCCTTCGTGGTGCTGGCGCTCTTCACCTACGTCAGCGGGCTGCGCGCCCCCGCGCTGATCGCCATCGTGAAGGACGCGCTCATCGGCATCACCGTGCTGATCCTGATCACCTACATCCCCTACCGGCTGGGCGGGTTCGGGGCCATCTTCGACAGGGTGCAGCAGGTCCAGCTCCACCAGAGGGCGAAGCCGCCGGTGAGCTACCTCACCCTGCCGCCCAGCCTCCACGCCGCCTACGCGTCGCTCGCCCTGGGCTCGGCGCTGGCGCTGTTCCTGTACCCCCACGCCATCACCGGGGTGCTCGCCGCCAAGGGCCAGCGGGTGATCCGGCGCAACGCCGTCTACCTGATCCCGTACTCGTTCATGCTCGGCCTCATCGCCCTGCTCGGCTACATGGCGATCGCGGCGGGGACCAGGCCGCCCAAGGCGTCCGGCGCCAACGGGGTGGTGCCCGCGCTGATCGACACGATGCTGCCGGGCCCGGTGGCCGGCTTCGCCTTCGCCGCCATCGCCATCGGCGCGCTGGTGCCGGCGTCGGTGATGTCGATCGCCGCCGCCAACCTCTTCAGCCGCAACGTCTACCGGGAGTTCCTTGCCCGCGGCGCGACCCACGCCCAGGAGGCGACCGTCTCCAAGATCGCCTCGCTGGTCGTGAAGTTCGGCGCCCTGGCGTTCATCCTGTTCGTGGACAAGCAGAACGTCATCAACTTCCAGCTCGCCGGCGGGGTGCTGATCCTCCAGACCCTTCCCGCCGTGATCCTGGCCCTCTACGTGCCCATGCTCAACCGCTGGGCGGTGCTCGCCGGCTGGGCCGCGGGCATCACCACCGGGATCTACTGGCTCTCGGCCGAGAAGTTCAAGGCGACCCTCCACGCGTTCCCCGTCGCCGGGCCGCAGAACAGGCTCTACATCGCCCTGGTGGCGTTCCTGGTCAACCTCGGCGTGGTGGTGGTCGGGTCGGCGCTGGCCTATGCGCTCGGCGCGCGGCGGCAGGCGGGCGCGCTGACCGAGGCCGACTACCTCCCGGCGACGGCCGTCTGAGGTGCCGGCCGGCGCCGTCCGGGTGGCTGCCCTGGGGGACACGCACATGAGCCCCGAGGTCCGTGGACGTCTCCGCGCTGCGCTCGCCGGCGTGACCGCGGATGCGGACATGCTGCTGCTCGCCGGTGATCTCACCAACGCCGGGAGGGTGGTGGAGGCGGAGCTCGTCTGCGAGGAGCTGGCGGGCATCGACCTGCCCATCGTCGCCGTGCTCGGCAATCACGACCACGACAGCGGCGAGCACGTGCGCATCGCCGGAATGCTCCGCCGGATCGGTGTCCATGTTCTCGACGGCAGCACGGTGACGCTCGACCTCGGAGATGTGCGCGTCGGCGTGGCCGGCATCAAGGGGACGGGCGGCGGCTTCGACGCCACCGCAACCCCGCGCACGGTGACGGAGAGGTCGTCCGGCATCGTGGAGAGCACCGGGTCGGTGCACCGGCTGCTGCCGGCGCTTCGCGGCCTCGACACCGACGTGCGCATCGCCCTGACCCACTACGCTCCGGTGGCGGACACGCTGGTGGGCGAGCGGCCGGAGATCTGGCAGAACCTCGGCACCCATCTGCTCGGCGCCGTCATCGACGCCGGTGGCGCGCACCTCGCCGTGCACGGACATGCGCACCGCGGCACCGAGCACGGGCGGACGGCCGCAGGCTGTCCGGTGCGCAACGTCGCCCAGCCGGTGATCCGGCGGCCGTACGCCCTCTACACCCTCTCCCGTGCGGGTGCCCTGCTGCCGGCGGGGCGCTAGGGTAGG
>JAQBPH010000054.1:0-6093 GCA_028287625.1 Chloroflexota bacterium
GCGGCAGGCAGGTGCTGGAGGGGGCGTCGGGTGCGCTGGTGAGCGGTGCGCTCACCGACGCCGCGGTCCAGGGCATGGAGGGCGTCACGGAGGGCAAGCCGTTCAGCCCCGGCGAGGTGGTCGCCTCGGGCATGCTGGCCATGGGCGGCCAGGCCCTCGCCGGGGCGATCGGCACGGGCCTACGCGGGGGGGGCACGGGGCCTGGACGCTCGCTGGTTGCCGACTCGGGCGACCGTCCCCCGCAGCTGGACGTCGCTCCCGGCGTCGAGCTCACTCCAAGCGAGCGCCTGGCCGCACAGTACTGGCTGTGGTAACCACGATGTTCGCGTCCCACGGCCGGCCGGAAGTCAGGGGATCCGCAATGTCCGGACCGCGGATCTCGATGTGAGCGGGGTCGGGCATGTGGATGTTTACGCTCCCGGACCGAGCACTCGTGCCAACGGCATCGTTTCCGCGATCTTGAACAAGAATAGTCAGGCAAGCGTGGTACATGTGGAAATCGACGCAACGAGTGTCTCAGAATCCGAAATGCTGCGTATTCCGAACCGGGTCTTCGGGCACCCCTCAGCAGGCGGTAATATCATGCGCATCGTGATTCGCCACAGCGGACATGTCATCGTTGATTCCCTGAGGCAGTGAAGCCATGCCGAAGCTGGTGTGTCCCAATGGCCATGTGCTCGACCTGTCTGCGGTTCCAGCTCCCGGGGAGTTCTACTACGAGAGCACCGAGAAATGGGACGAGACAGTGGATGGGGTGGCACAGGCTGTGTCGGCGTTGGCCACCTCTGATCACAGACTCCTGGCTGAAGCCGTCAACGACGCTCTTGCGGGAGCTGTCAAGTACTTCTACAAGTGCGGCATCTGTGGGGCACTGTCCTTCCCGTCGGAGCAACCACCCGTCGGATACGTCCGGCATCCGCTCGGTGTCCAACGCGAAACGCTGTAGCGGGGCGCCGTAGGACGGGCCCGCCGGTCAGTCGGTGCTCGGCGCCACCACCACGTCGGCGAGCGGGCTGTCCGGGTCGAACTCGACCACCAGGTCGCCGAGGCCGATGATGCCGACCAGCCGGCCCTCCTCGACCACCGGGAGGCGGCGCACCCCGCCGCTCCGCATCAGCCGCATCGCCTCCTCGACGGGGGTGCCAGGCTCCACCGCGATCAGCGGGCGGGTGGCGATGTGGCCGCAGTGGGTGATGCGGACGTCGCGCCGGTCGGCGACGGCGCGGACCACGATGTCGCGGTCGGTCAGCATGCCCACGGGCTGCCCGCGCTCGATCACCACCACGTCGCCGATGTCGGCGGCGCGCATCCGCCGGCCCGCCTCCTGGAGGGTGTCGTCGGCGTCGACGACGACCGGGTCGTGCTCCATCAGGTCGGACGCGATCTGCGCGGGCACGTTGCGCGGCGCCGACGGCGGCGTCCCGGTCACGGTCGCCGGGTTGCTGAGCACCCGGGTCACCGCCCGGCCGATGTGCACCGTCGGGTCGGCGATCAGGTCGAGCAGCGTGCGCCCCCCGTAGGCGCGCAGCGGACGGTCGATGAGCTCGCCGGGGGAGGCGGCGTGGTGGCCGTGGAATCGCGACGCCACCTCGCGCAGCCGGCGGAAGATGTCGACGCGCGCGACCGGAACACCGTGGCGCCGCCACTCCTCCATCGCCGGAGGGTCGACGCCGAAGAGCCCGGCGGTGGTCCGGTCGTCGATCTCCAGGGTGTCCTGGATCCACCGCAGCACGTCGCCGCCCAGCTCCTCGGCGGTCTCCGGAACGCCCTCGAGAACGGGGTCGCCGGGCATCAGCGGCCCTCCCGGCGATGGCTGAGCTCGGCGGCCACCGACCCGGGCTCCAGCTGCGGGAGCAGGTCGTCCATGCTCAGCACCCCGGCGACGCGCAGGCCCTCCTCGACCACGACGAGGCGGCGGACGGCGGCCCGGCGCATGCGCGCGGCCGCCTCCTCCAGGGTGTCCTCGGGCGACACCGTGCGCAGCTGCCGCGAGAGCATCTCGCCGAGCAGCAGGCCGCCCTCGTGGCCCTCGGCGACCGACCGCACGACGATGTCGCGGTCGGTGACCACCCCGTGCAGGACGCCGTCCTCGGCAACCACGACGTCGCCGATGTCCTGGTCGCGCATCACCCTGGCGGCGTCGGTGACCGTCGACGACGGCGGCAGCATGCAGACGGCGCGGGTCATCACATCGCCGACGAGGGGTGCCATCGCGTGACCTCCACCTGGCCCGGTGAGCAGCACATCGATCATAAAAGGTGGTACCGGCGCTGTCCTGCCGGCGTCCCGCAGCCGGGTTTTCGGACGGCAGGGCAGCGGCGAGGAGGGGCGAGACCTGGAGGTTCGTACGGGGAAGGAAAGCAGGGGCTCCGGCGTTCCTATCGTATGAAGGGCTCGACAGGTCCCGGAACGGCGGGCGTGATCGCGGTGCGAGGCGACCTGCGGGCGGGTGGGTGTAGGCTCCGACGATGAGTGGCAACCGCCCGGCCGTCGCGGCGCGCCTGGCCGCTCTGCGTCAGCCGGTGGCCCTCTGCCTCAGTGGCGGGGGAGCGCGCGGCGCCGCCCAGGCCGGCGTCGTCATCGAGCTCGTCGCCCACGGCCTGCGCCCCGACCTGATCGTGGGCACCTCGATCGGAGCCTGGAACGGCTCGTGGCTGGCGGCGCACCCCGACATCGAGACCGCCCAGGCGCTGCAGTCCTGGTGGACCGATCCCGAGGTGCGCCGGGTGATGCGGGGGATGCTGCTCGGCTACGCCGGGGCGATCGCCTGGCGGCGCAGCGCGGCGCTCTCGGCGGACCGGGTCGAGCACCTGCTCGGGCGCGCCCTGGGACGGGTCACGTTCCAGGAGCTGCCGATCCCGCTCGCGATCGGCGCCTGCGACCTGCTGAGCGGCGACCTCATCTACTTCGACCGCGGCCCCGTGGCGGCCGCGGTGCGGGCGTCGTCGGCGATCCCCACGGTGCTGCCGCCGGTGCCGCTCGACGACCGGCTCTTCCTCGACGGTGGTGTCATCGACAACTTCGGGGTCAACGAGGCGGTGCGCCGCGGGGCCCGGACCATCATCCTCGTCGACGCCAGCACCTCGCAGCTGACCCGGCTGCCGGTCGGCCTCGGGGCCATCATCGACCGCGCAACCCTGGTCGCCCAGCTGCACCAGCGCCGCCGATCGCTGGCCGCCGCGGCCGGCGCCGGGGTGCCGCTGCACCTCATCGAGGTCGGCGCGCTCGGCGGGGTGCTCGACTTCACCCACCTCGGCGGCTCGCTCGACATCGGCCGGCGGGCGGCGCGCGCCTGGCTCGCCGGAGAGACGCTGCCGGCGCCCGTCCCGCTCGCGGAGGAGGAGCGCCGCCGCGTCGTCGCCAGCTGGCGGATCATCGAGGACCGGGTGCGGCCGCTGTGGCGGCGCGCCACCCGCCAGCCCGTCCACCACAACGGCCGCGGGCCGGCCGGCCCCGCAGCCGCCATCCCGGTGCCGCCGCCGGGGATGGCCGAGGCGAGCGGCGGCTGATGGCCTCCGCGGCGAGCGGCCGGCGGAGGCTGCTGCGCCTCGGCCCCGAGGGCCGTACGTGGACCACCGACGCCGTGGTGATCGAGGAGCCGATGGAGATCCGCGCCGGCGGCGTGCCGGTGGCGGTGACGATGCGCACCCCCGGCCACGACTTCGACCTCGCCGTCGGATTCCTGGTCACCGAGGGCGTGATCGCGGGGGCGGAGCAGATCGCGTCCATCCGCACCTGCGAGGTCGCCGCCGACGGGCGGCACAACATCCTCGAGGTGGAGCTCACCGCCTCGGCGCCGGGCTTCGACCCCGCCCGCGCCCGTGCCTTCTACGTCAGCTCCTCGTGCGGGCTCTGCGGCCGTGCCAGCCTCGACGCGGTGCGCACCCGGGCCCGGTGGGTGGTGGCGGACGACCCGGTGCGGGTCTCCGCCGGGCTGCTCGCCGACCTGCCGGCGCGGCTCCGCGAGGCGCAGCGGGTCTTCGACCGCACCGGCGGGCTCCACGCCGCCGCCCTTTTCGACGCCGGTGGCCGGCTGCTGTGCGTCCGCGAGGACGTGGGCCGGCACAACGCCTTCGACAAGGTGATCGGCTGGGCGGCCACCGACGGACGGCTGCCGCTGCGCTCGCACGTCATCCTCGCCTCCGGCCGGGCCAGCTTCGAGCTCGTCCAGAAGGCGCTGCTCGCCGGCATCCCCGTGCTCGCGGCGGTGTCGGCCCCGTCGAGCCTCGCGATCGAGCTCGCCGAGGAGGCGGGCATGACCCTGGTCGGGTTCCTGCGCGACGGCGGCATGAACGTGTACACGGGCCACGAGCGCATCGAAGGCTAGGCGCTCTGGACGCAGGCCCCGGACAGCTCGGCGGCGGGGGCACCCGGGTGACCTCGAGACCGAGCCGGCCTGCCAGCAGGGCGAAGCGGGCCGCGTCGCGCACCGCGCAGGCGCGCTGGTCGTTGTTGAAGTAGACGAAGCCGTCGACGTCGCGCCCCCAGAGCTCGGCGAGCCGCAGCGTCCAGGACCGCAGCGCGGTGTCGCCATAGCCGGGCCGGTTGGCGCCACGCCCGGCGTGGAGGCGGAGATACGCCCAGCCGGCGGTGCGCCACAGCGGGGTCACCGGCCGCGAGTCGCGGTCGGCGAGGCAGAGGGCGGCGCCGTGGCGCTCCAGCAGGGCGCGCACCTCGGGGACGAACCACGACCGGTGGCGCATCTCCACCGCGACGCGCACCCCGGCGGGGAAGCAGCCGAGGGTGTGGTCGAGCCGTGCGGGCTCGGCACGCATGGTCGGCGGCAGCTGCAGCAGCACCGGTCCGAGGCGGTCGCCCAGAGGCTCCATCCGGGACAGCAGCAGCGCCACCGGTTCGGCGGGATCGCGCAGCCGGCGCACGTGGGTGAGGTAGCGGCTCGCCTTCACCGTGATCACGAAGTCGGCGGGGGTGCGCTGCCGCCAGCTCTCGAACGTGGTCGCTGCGGGGAGGCGGTAGAAGGCGTTGTTGACCTCGACGGTGGCGAAGCGCGCCGCGTAGTGCTCCAGCCAGCGGGACTGCGGCAGGCGCTCGGGGTAGAAGCGCCCTCGCCAGTCCCGGTACTGCCACCCCGAGGTGCCGGCGGCGAGGCTCATGCCGGCCGCGGTGGGATCGAGGCGGCCCGGCTCAGCTGTCGGAGCTGATCTCCACCACGCCCTGGCCGGCGCGTCCGACGACCCGCATGCGCCGGGTGCGCTCCGTGGCGAGCGGGAGGCTCAGCTCGGTGCCGCAGCCGAGGCAGCGGCCGCGGAGCTCTCCGCCCACCTCCACGAGCACCCGGCGCCGGGCCGAGCACTGCGGGCAGGAGGCGAGCCGGACGAAGGCGGGTTCGGGATGGGCGCTCTCGCCAGCGCGGGGCAGGGTCGAGGGAGCTGCCATGTGGGGTCACCTCGAGCCGGGGGGATGGGGGCGGGATTGTCGCACCGAACCGGTCTGAAGTGAACCCTTGACGACTGCGAGAGCCAACTCTGTTACACATCCCGCGACCCGCTACGGGCCGCCGAGCGTCGGATGGTGGGGGATGTCCTCGGCGTCGACGGTGCGCGGGGTGGTCACCTTGACCAGGTCCGACTCCCCGGCGCCGGGGCCGGTGGACGACTCGGCGACGCGCTCGATCTCGTCGCCCTCGGGCACGACCCGGGGATCGACGCCCTCGCTGGTGGCGTCGGGCGCCGCCTCCTGACCGGGGTCGGGAGGCGTGCGCGGGTCACGGCGGGGATCGGGTGGCTGCTCGGCCATGCTCCACTCCCGGGTGAGCTGATAACGAGGACATCATACAAACTGAGTTCGAGCCAGACAGGTTGGTCGCCTCCTCGCCCCGCTCCCTATGATCCGTTCGGTTCCGACGACCGCCCTCCGGAGAACGCGATGACACCGCCTCGCGCCGCCGTCCTGGGTGCCGGCGCCCTGCTGGCGGTCGCCGCGGCCTCGGCGAGGCACACCGCCTCCGGCGCCTCGGTGCGGATGGCGACGGCGCCCCGGCCGGCGATCACGGGGCACGTGGCGCACGAGTCGCTCACCTTCCCTCCGGACACCGCGTGGTGCCGCGCCCACCTGCAGCGCTCCTGCTACCGG